>JAZQMR010000038.1:0-6726 GCA_045543505.1 Acutalibacteraceae bacterium
AAGCAAAAAAATTAATTTTTTGTTTGCCGCCCGGAGCCCACCAACGTTGCGCCCGGGGGTGGCGGAAGCCCCTCCGGCCCTTCGGCGCCTCGCGGCGCCCTGGGCTTGCTCTTGACTTTAATTTAATCGCTCTTTTTGAGCGCCAAAACTTCCAGCGCCTTTTCTACAATGTCCTCGGCTCGCATTTTGTATTGCTCTTTTAGATACGGCATCTTTCCGACCTGGCCAAATTTATCCTCTATACCGATGGCCCTAAGCGGCACCGGACACTCCTCCATCAAGATCTCGCAAAGCGCAGACTTTAAGCCACCAATCACATTATGGTTCTCGACGGTTAAAACGGCGCCGGTCTTCCTCGCGGAGGCCACCACAGCAGCTCGGTCGATTGGCTTTATCGTGTGGATGTTTATAATCTCTGCGTCGATGCCACGTGCTTCCAGCTCTTGGTTGGCCGCGAGGGTCTCGCTCACCATAATTCCCGAGCAGAAAATACTCAAGTCTTTGCCATCTTTAAGTTTCGCTGCCTTAAATAGGTCAAACTCGCAGCTTTCATCAAAGATGTCTGGCGTCGTCTTTCTAAAGGTGCGAATGTAAACAACGCCGTGATAGTTCACAATTTGCGGCAGGGCTTTTCTCAGTTGAGTGTTATCCACTGGCTCGAAAATCACGACCTCCGGGATGCTGCGCAGCACGCCGATGTCCTCCATGCTCATGTGAGTGCCGCCGTTGAACTCCGCGCTGATGCCGGGGTCGGTGCCAATAATCTTGACATTTTGCTTAGCGTAGGCGCAAGAAATCGCAATCTGATCGCAAATTCTGCGCGTTGCAAAGGGCGTAAATGTCGAGATGAACGGAATCATCCCATAGCTGCTCATGCCGGCCGCCACACAGGCCATATTTTGCTCCGCGATGCCAATATCCATCGCCCTGTCGAGGAACTTTTCCTTCAAGCCCGCAAGGCCATTCGGCTTAGACAAATCCGAGTCAATCAGCACAATATTTTCGTTCTCGGCCATGAGTTTTTCCAATTCGGCCGCTAAAACTTGACGCATCTCCATTACGCATTCACCTCCAACTCTGCGAGGCCCTGAGCCATCATCTCCGGCGAAATCTGCATGCTGTGGTTGCCGGCGCCAGCCTGCTCCGCGAAGGAAATTCCCTTGCCCTTCACCGTATTCAAAATTATCATCGAAGGCTTGTCGGAAAACTTCGCCAAGGTTATTGCCGCGTCGATTTCGTCGCAATTATGGCCATCGTTTACTACAATGACATCCCAACCGAAGGCGCGCCACTTGTCATCGAGCGGAGCAATATCGCAAATTTCGCTAATAGGTCCGTCGAGTTGAAACTTGTTGTAGTCGGTAAATGCAATCACGTTGTCAAGCTTGTGCTGCGCGGCGAACATCGCAGCCTCCCAGATTTGCCCCTCCTGGGTCTCGCCGTCACCAATTATCGTGTAAATGGTCGCGCCGTCATTTTTTATCTTCGAGGCCTTGGCAATCCCCATCGCGCACGAAAAGCCTTGTCCCAACGAACCCGTTGTCATGTCGACTCCAGGGGTTTTATTCATGTCGCAATGGCTTGGCAAATTTGTCCCCGGCTGATTTAACGTCAAAAGCCAATCCTCCTCGAAGTATCCTTTGTTACACAACATAGAATAAACCGCAGGCCCGCTATGCCCCTTCGACACGATAAGCCTGTCGCGGCCTTCCATTTGAGGATTGCTTGGATCGATGTTCATGTGCTTCTCATAGAGTACAACCAACAGCTCCACGATTGACAACGAGCCGCCGATGTGCCCAACACCTAATGTGCCTATCGTCTTTAAAATTAGCCTACGAACTTCTTTGCATTTTACATTTAGGTTCACTCAATCACGCTCCGCTCAATACTCTTCATATTAATTGTATAGCTAAAAAATTAACAAAACAATAGTTTTCTATTACGAAAACTGTTTTTCGCTTATCATCCAAGTAAATTTTAAGACACGAAGTCTCATCTTCTTTAACAAACAAAATCAACTCTGTTAATCCCTCAGTAATTAAAATAGACCACACCATTGTTCAGGTGTCTATTCTTACTCGTAAAGGTGAGGATAAGCCTCTTTTAGTCTTTCAGAGAGCAAATTTTTAGCCTTTTGTTGGCCTTCGGAGAGCAACTGCATGGTGCGGTTATAGGACTTATTTGCGCGCTCGAGGCCACTAGAAGTCGCGCTCAAGTTAAAGTTACTGCTCCAATCAACGCTTCTATCGAGAGGCACGATTTGATAAACTTTTTTGCCGCTCTTGCCATAATACAAGTGAACCCACGTCGGAAGGACATCAACATCGGAGGTTAAAACTGAACCATCGCTTAACTTCGTAAAGGCCACATTGAACAGCACGCCATCCTCGGTGTGGCCGCTTTTCATATCCATAATTTCCTGGCGCTGATTCGAGACCGAGTTGCCCACGGAATAAATGCAGATGGTATCCTTGCCGGAGATGCTCGAGTGCAGCACATCCATCGGCTGAATCACGTGAGGGTGCCCGCCGACAATGACGTCCACACCGAGGTCGCAGAGCTTTTGCGCGATGGCTTTCTGTGTGGCGTTCGGCTTGAGCTGATACTCGTTGCCCCAGTGCATATAGTAAATGATCTTATTTGCGCCGAGTTGATTCATCTCGGCAATAATTTCAGCCTGTTCGCTGTAAAATTTCTCGAGCTTGTTGTAGTCAAAAACATTGATGAGCCTACTGTTGGCGCTGGAAGCGGGGATGCCGTTCACGCTGACGACTCCGTCGCCGGAGATGTCGCCGTAGGTATAATTTACCATGCCGACCTTTATGCCGTTGATGTCCTTGATTATGTATTTTTTGTCGTCATAGTTGAGACGCGTGCCAATGAAGTCGACATTTTTGTTCTTTAGAACCTCAACAGTCCGGGTAAATCCCGACGCACCGCCGTCATTGGAGTGGTTAGTCGCCGTCAAAAACATATCGAAGCCGCAATTTTTCGCAGAGTCAACCAAGCTGTCCGGACATCTAAATAGCGGATATCCAGAAAAATTCTTATCCGCAAGCGTTACCTCTAGGTTGATGACCGAGTAGTCCAGCTTTTTTATGTACGGCTCCAGATGAGTGAAAATCTTATCGAAGTTATGCGATTTTGTAGCCTCGTCATAGTAGGCTGGCAAAAACGGCGAATGAATGAGAATATCTCCTGTGCTCCCAATTGTTGCCGTAGAAACGACGTGAACAGGTTCGTCATTTTTCGGATTCGGCAAAATTTCCTCGGTAGAGTTGTCATCCAGAGGCAAACTTCTTGTAAAGAAAAATATCGCAAGACCTACAGTAAAAGCAGCGCCTAATGCGATGATTATGTTTCTTCGCGTGAATAGCTTTTTCATTTCATTTTAGCCGTCCTTTATTTATCTTTTTGTTGGAACGCTTATGATTCGAGAACCTTAAAGAGGCGTGGCATAGAAATCTCTTTTTTTAGCTGCCGCGGCCGCGAGGCCAACGAAAATAATATTTATTTTCGTTGTGGCGCCAATGCTGCTGATTATAACATCATTTTTGAAGTTGAGCTATGTACTCCTCCAAGCACAATCCGCTTGCCATAATTTTTGGAGCGTGCTCTTTGCCAACATAACGGAAGTGCCAGGGCTCATAAATTACGCCAGTCTTATCTACTTTATCCTTTGCGTAGCGCAAAATAAAGCCATACTCAACAGCATTTTTTATAAGCCAGGCATATTCATTTGTCTTAAAGAAATCATCCCTCACGCAGTTAAAGTCGATGGCAAGGCCGGTGTTATGTTCGCTTGTTCTTGGACGCGCGACGGACATCGCAGCTTTTGCCTGAGCATCTTGTTCGCTGTATCCTTGTTTTTTGTACATCGAAGTTTGCGACTTAAAGTAGCGAGTTTGCTCCTCGATGGTGCGATACCCAGAATAAATAAATATTTTAACGCCATCCTTCGCAGCAGTGTTTATCATGGCATCCAAGTCATTTTTCAAGGCAGCGTTAATTTGCTTGCCGTTGTAGCTCTCAAGAGAAAGCGGGTAGTCCTCAGGGATAGGATTGTCTTTATTCACGACGACTAACGTCGGATGGCAACTCCTATTCCAAGCGCTGAAGTCAAACATTTTTGCATTTTTACTTTGGCCAGCTTTATTGTTATCCGAGATATTATTATCAGATTTAGGATTCGTTTTGGTTTTTGCGTCGGTTTGTCCTGCAGCGGCAGAAGGACGTTCCTTTTGTGGCGTCTCCTTATTGACGTTTTTAGCTTTAGATGAGCTTATACTTTTCGTTTCAATCTCCGGTATAACCTTAGAAGTAGGCTTTTCTAGATTCTCGTTTGAACTTTGAGTTTCGTTAAGTTCGCTAACGGTAGGCTCATCTGCCTTTTTTGTACCAACACTTGAAGTAATTGCAAAACTTGCCGCCAAAGTAGCAACAGTAGCAGCACCTGTAACTATTTTCTTTCGTTGTGAGAATTTAAACTTTTTCATTATATCAACTCCTCAGCAAAAGTAAAAAACGAGAGTGCCCTAAGCGAGCATTTTACGTTGGGTTAGCTGCCCAGCCCCGGGCCGCGAGGCCAAAGAAAATATTATTTTCTTTGTGGCCCAGCACTCAACGTTGTTGAGTGCTGGGCTGGCCGAAGGCCAGCAGGGCCTTCGGCGCCTCGCGGCCGTCAGAGGCTCGATCAGCCCCCTAAAAACACTATTATATTTTAGCACAAAGAGTCAAAAAAGCAAAATTAATAGGCAGTTTTCACTTTGTTATAACAAAAAACAGCGACGCACCAGATGGCACATCGCTTTCAAATTTATTTTTAGGAGATCTAATTTATATCTCGTTTTCTAAAAGTATAAAACCCAACGACCGTGAACACCAGAATGTACGTGCACAACACGATAACACCTTGAGTAATTTGGTCGGGATTGGAGAATGCACCGGAAATCGTGTACGGCGTGATGGAAAAGTCCGATTTAAGTATCTCGTGAATGAACTTATTGATTAAATCAACAACGGTACTTTGCAGGAAGAAAAATCCCAAGAAAACTGACAAGGCCGGGCCCAACGAGCGGATCAAAGTCGCTAGAAAAATGGCCATCGCTACGTAGGTGACGATTTGCAGACTCAAAAAGCCCAACGTTTTAGCAAAGTCGTTATTATAGTCGAAAAAGTTCGGGATGCTGTCATTAATTACGATTTGAGCCGTTATAAAGGAGGTCACAAAAGTTAAAACTAGACTCAAAACGGCGTAGATAAGCGCCGTTACGAACTTAGACAGATAGATGTACTCTCTGTGATAGCCCTTTGACGCGATGTTCTTTATGGTGCCATGCGAGAAGTCGGATATCGCGAACATCACAGCAAAAATTCCAATTAGGAAAAGGCATTCAGGCATGACTTCACTAACTGTTTGAAAAAAGTTCGGCAAAGATGCGCCTTGCTCCAATTCTAAACCAATGTCAAACTCTGGAGAACCTACAATTAAAGAAAAAACCTTGAATAGAACGAACGACGAAATCATCGATGAGACGATTGTCAGCCCTAATGTTACCCAGAACGACGCCGTCCGGATAGCCTTGTATATGTCGGTTCTTAAAATGTTAAGCATCTTTATTTCCCCCAATCACACTCATGAAATATTCCTCGAGGTCGACCGATTTTTGCGAGATGGAGTCGACGGAAATGTCATTCTTCGCAAAGGCCTTCGTTATAGCCCCCGGATTCTCAGCGAAATCAAAAATCTCCAAGGTGTTTTCGTTTAGCACGTTGAAGTTTTCGGTATTTAGTTCGCCTTTTAGAACCTCACTTGCCTTATGTACGTCGTCAACCTTAACGATCAGGCCCGCACGGCAGCGCTCGTTGAGCTCCTTGTCGGTGAATTCCTCAACCAAGACGCCGTCGTTAATAATGCCATAGCGCGTTGCCAACTTAGCCAATTCGCCAAGAATGTGACTCGAAACCAAAATCGTCAAGCCGCGCTCTTGATTCAACTTTTTGAGCATCTTGCGGACTTCAATGATACCCTCTGGGTCAAGGCCGTTCGTTGGCTCGTCGAGGACCAGAAACTCTGGCTCGCCCATCAAGGTCATCGCGATGCCAAGACGTTGCTTCATGCCGAGCGAAAATTTTTTAACTTTTTTCTTGCCAACGTCTTCAAGGCCTACAAGTTTCAAGGTTTCATCGATAATCGATTTGTCTTTAGAGCCAAGGAGTTTCCATTGGATGTACATATTTTCCCTTGCGCTCAAGTGCGGCACAAAAGCCGGCGCCTCGATGACTGTACCGATTTTTCGGCGTTGCTTATTGAGATTTTTATCGTCAAACAACTCAATTGAGCCGCTCGTTGGAGAAGAAAGCCCCAGTAACATCTTAATGAGATTCGTTTTTCCGGCGCCGTTTCGCCCGATGAAGCCATAAATATCGCCCTTTTTGATGTTCATGTTCACGTTCGAAACGGCCGTCTTCTTCGAAAAAGTCTTCGTCAGATTGCTCGTCTTCAAAATGTTTTCCATATGAATAAGACCTCCTTGAATTTCATACTTGTCAATAGTATAGCATAACGAAATGCCAATGTCAATTGTAACAACTGCGGCGTATCTGTCTGTGGGTTTTTGTAGCAAAAACGCCAATGAGATGATGTTGAGATCAAACCGTCGGGCGCCGCGAGGCGCCGGAGGCCCGCAGGGCCTCCGGCCGTCCAAAACCTCAACAATGTTG
>JAZQMR010000039.1:0-3964 GCA_045543505.1 Acutalibacteraceae bacterium
ATATGAGTAAATTGTTTAATTTCGCGCAAGCAAAAGGCAAATGGCACAAATTCCCTTCCTTTGATTTAGGGGGGGGGGCGAAGTTATATAAAAACTTTGCCCAAAAAACTCTAGTGGCGCTAATGGCAATTGCGATGCTGAGTGCATCTGTATGGGGTGTCGGAGGAGGCTTTTTCGGAGGTCCAACACCTGGAAATGGTCTTTTAGGCGTTGCTACAGTTGCAAAAGCCGATGAAGAGCCGGATGAACCAGAAGACCCCGAGGAACCAGACCCTTGCGCGAATGGCCACTCCTTTGGCGAATACGTGTATGATGATGACGCAACGTGTACACAAGGCGGCACTAAAGTAGCTACCTGTCGTAACTGTGAAGAAGAGAGTATAATATCTGACCCGGATCATCCAGCGACTGGTCACAAGTTTGTCGACTATAAGTTAGATCCTGGTTCTACCTGTGAACACGGTACCATGACAGCCTTTTGTGAAAACTGTACGGCTAAACATACGATTCCAGCCAGCCATCAGTTGGAACGTGTGAATCCTGTATCGACCCCTGAAATTTCCGCCACTTGTACTTCGCCGGGGCGTGTTGGGTATTATTGTACGGTTTGTTCCTACTTCACGGTTGAGGATGACCCGTCGTCTCCCGCTCTTGGCCACGACCCTGAGTCTCAATTGGTGCCTGCTACCGCGACTTCGATTGGGGCCAAGAGGTCAATTTGCAGGCGCTGTGACGAGGTTCTTGCCGCTGATTACTTCCTGTTAGACAATACTTTTCCGACCAAGGACCCCGATGGCGGCTTGATTAATGATACGGCGCCTTCCGCGGTTGCAGCTGTCGATGTTAACGGCAAAACTTATACTATAATTCTTCAGGACCCGCTCCGCACGTTGGTCATTGATGACTCCGATGTGCTTGGGCTTGAGGTGTCTCTCGTCGAGGAGCCTGCTGATTTTGACGGTTTTGCGGATGGCGCACCAGATGCAGAAGATACGTCACAAGTTGAAAGCATGACAACGTTCAACATCGTACCGACGGTTAATGGGGTGAGAAAATCTGGTCAGTTGAATAAAAAAGTTAGGATGCTATATTTGTTAAATAATGGTGAAGATAGAGAAGAAATGGAAACGGTTTTGCTCAAGAAGGGCGTGGATACTCATTTTGCCGAAGATTTGGATACCATTGGCGACGATAAATATCTTGTTACATGGACAGACCACTTCAGCACGTACGCTTTCATCGACCGCCTGACAGATACCGATAAAGCTCCTGAAAATGGAAATTCTTTTCCTGTCATTCCCGTTATAGTAGGATCTTCAGTACTCATAGCCGCTTGTGCTGCGGGCGCGTTTCTCTACATAAAAAAGAAAAAGAAGGCAGCTTAAAATTGAGAGGCCAGCACGCGGTTGTGTGCTGGCTTTTCGCTATCCAACAATAATCTTGCTCGACGGCAGGACTTTGGCGGAGTTTTTGCTTTTCTTTAGGGAGACAGCAAACATGAACGAGATGGGGCCGACTCGTCCGATGAACATCATGAGCATGATGAGCAGCTTTGACGCGACGGAAAGAAGGCTTGTGATGCCGGTGGTGAGGCCCGCGGTTGAGAATGCCGAAACTGTCTCGAAGGTTACGTCGAGGACGTTGATGTTTTGTGGTGCCTCTATGAGCGAGACGACCGCGGTAACGAATGCCACCAGAAACAGCGCGAGCATCGTGAGCGAGAAGGCCTTGTACACCGTGGATTTTTCAACCTTGTGTCGGAGAATAACTGTGTCGTCGTGGCCCTTCACGACGCTTCGTAGGGTAGCCAGAATCACGACTAAAGTGGTGGTCTTTATGCCGCCGCCCGTGGAGGCCGACGACGCGCCAATGAACATGAGGATGATGGTCAGCAGCTTGGTGAGAACCTTTTCTTGATCGATAGGAACGGAGAAAAAGCCGGCCGTCCTCGCGACTGTGGATTGAAAAAATGACGCATTTAGCTTTTCGAGGAAACTAAGGCCTGCTATGGTGTTGTCGTACTCGAAGAATAAGAATAAAAGCGTTCCGACTGCCAGCAAGCACGCCGACATGAGGATTACTATGAACGAGTGCAGGTTCAACTTGGGGTGATTTTTTATGTTTTCGACCTTTTTTGCAAGGCACGAATATACGTCGCTGACCACAACAAAGCCAAGTCCGCCGAGAATTACCAAAAATGAAATCGTCAACGAAACTAATGGGTCCTTTGCGTAGCCCATAAAACTTTCGGCGGGATTTACAAATCCCATGATGTCGAATCCAGCGTTGCAATAGGCAGAAATAGCCGTGAAAACCGACACCCAAAGGCCTCTCGCGATGCCAAATTGCGGAATAAACCTAGCGGCAAAAATAAGCGCTCCAAGCAACTCGCAGCCGAGCGAGTAGATGATGATCGTCTTTATGAGGCGCGGCAGGTTCAGCACGCTGCCGCTGGTGTATTCCTTCGCAATTTGCATGTCGCGAAGGCCTAATTTTTTTCTCAAAAAGAGCGTAAACCCAGTCGTGAATGTGACGATTCCGAGACCGCCAAATTGTATGAGAAACATGATGACAACTTGTCCGAACGTCGACCACTGGGTGTAGGTGTCGAACGGCGTGAGGCCGGTGACGCACGTCGCAGATGTCGCGGTGAATATCGCGTCGATGTAGCTTACCGGCTGTGCGCCCCTCGAGGAAATCGGTAGATTTAAAAGAGCCGCTCCCAACACGATTATCGCAAAAAAACTCGAGACGATCAGCCGCACCGGCGACATCTCGCGCAACGATTTTGGCGCTCTTTTTTCTGTGTGACTCATGTCGAAGAAGCCCTCCTGTTAAAATTTTGAACTCACTTTTGGCTTGCAGCAGCGGCCGCGAGGCCAAAGAAAATAAATTTTATTTTCTTTGTGGCCCAGAGCCCAACGAAGTTGCGCTCTGGGCTGGCCGAAGGCCCGAAGGGCCTGCGGCGCCTCGCGGCGCCCTTGGGTCTGATGCGTTTTATTTAAAGATATTTAATTTTCTCACTAGAAAAAATAGCGGCAGACCGAGCACGTAGCAAACCACAAGTTGTCCAACGCCGACGCTAAGAGCGGAAACGAAGAATGCATAGAAGTTGAAGCCTTGTGGTAACAAAAATGACAGCATCGCACCGATGAAAAGCGCTCCGACGAGAACGGGTGGAAGCGGCGCAAGGATAGGGACGCCTTTAACTTTTATATTAGCGAGCCATCGCGTGAGGTATGCGGCTAGAAGTGTCGAGAGTGTGCCGAAAATGATGTCGATGACGCCGAGTGGGCTGGCGAGGTTTGCGAGGAAGCAGCCGAGCGTCAACCCCGTTATAGCATACGGCGAGAAAACTGGCAAGATTGTTAGCGCCTCGGAGAGCCGGAACTGCACGCCGGAGTACGAGAGACCGAATGCGCCGGAGATGGCCGTTAGAACTACGTACAGCGCTGCGATGATTGCGGTCACGACGACCTTGTTGATGGGCTGATTTTTCACTACTTGCATTCTGTTTGTCCCCGTTAAAGCGTTAGCCATTCTTGCAGCCAAAGGCCAAATGGCGTCCGTCGCAGTCTTCAATTACAAACTCCGTGTTGCCATAGTCTGTTGTGCTCAAGGGGCGCACGAAACTTACCCCAGCCACCTCAAAGGTTTGCGCGAGTTCCTCTTGATTCTTCGTATAAAAGTAAGCATCGTATCCGTAGCCGTACAAGACGCGGTTCGGCTTAAATCTAGCTTTGCCCGCGGTCTTCGTCAGGATTATCTCGACATCGTCCTTGTAGAGGCATATGTGCGGCTCCGCAACAGTCAAATATTTTACCGCCCTAAATCCAAGCTTGTCCTCATAAAAGCTGGCCGTTTTTTCTATGTCGTCGCACGGGAAAATCGCGCTCAGTCCGATTATCATATAGTTGGCTCCTTGATTATGGTTGAATTTACTTGTCTATTGTAGCATAACTTT
>JAZQMR010000040.1:0-5421 GCA_045543505.1 Acutalibacteraceae bacterium
GGTTTTTTTAAATCCCCGGCCCAGCGAACCCACAGCAACGCTGTGTGTCCCCCACCAAAATCTCGAAGAGATTTTGGGCCTCGCGGCCCGCCAAAGCTCAGCTGCAATTTAAAAAATTTGGCACTTTGACTTTTTGTCCATACTGACATATATATTCGCGCGCAGTCGGAGTTATGTCCGCGCGGAGGCAAATCGGCCCAACGATGCATACCCTGATAAAAACTGCATTAGGGGATGGTGTCATGTGGTTGTTTTCGGCGATACTTTTGGCGGTCTCGCTCAGCATGGACGCACTCGGAATCGGCATTTCATACGGCCTAAGGAAAGTTCAAGTCGCGACGTTACCGAAGGTCATAATAAGTTTAATTTCTCTTATTTTCACCGCGTTAGCGATAGGCATTGGCAACGTCATCGCGCTAATCTTGCCGGAGCCACTCGCGAAACTAATAGGCTCCGCGATGCTAGTGGTACTCGGCGTGGTTATAATTGTTCAAGCTCTTAGCGGAAGGGATTCGAATGAAAACAAAAAAAAGCCAACTCCCAAGACTTGGAGCTGGACGATAAAGTCACTTGGCGTAAATATAAAAATCACTCGTGCGCCGGTTGCCAACGACATTGACAAAGCACCGGCCATAAATGTAAAAGAGTCACTGTACCTCGGTGTGGCTTTGTCTATCGACTCTTTCGGTGCGGGAATAAGCAGCGCCGTAGCCGGAGTAAATAGCTTTTTAGTCCCAGTTTTAGTCGGGCTGTGCCAGTTTGTCTTTTTAAGTTTAGGCTTATACTGCGGCTCTAAGCTTACTGCCATCCAAAAGCTCAACTCCAACTTCTTTATGCTTCTCTCCGGCACCATTTTAATGGTTCTCGCTTGTGTGCGCTACTTCTTATAAAGAAATTAAAAATATCAATGCATACAATAAAAACAGCAAACATGTTGGCGCTTGCTAACTTTTTCTAATATTATGTGAGTTTGAAGTATACAAATCTTTAAAACACAATATTGCACTAGTTTTGGGGTGCAAAGATCGAGCATCTTACCGCCGCGAGGCGCCGAAGACCCGTAGGGACTTCGGCTAGCCCATGGTTCAACAAAGTTGAGCCATGGGCGACAAAGAAAATAAATGTTTATTTTCTTTGGGCTCGCGGCCCGGGTTGAGAAACTAACCAAAGAGAAAATTCTCAATTATGGTACTTCCCAAGTTTGCACCAACCGTCCCCGTATGGTAATATTACTATATATGGGCAATTTCCCTATTAACAATTTTTGGGAGGCTTTTATGAACAAAAAAGCGGTTGGTATCATCTTTGGTGGGGCATCGTCGGAGCACGAAGTTTCTAGGCGTTCGGCCACTTCGATAATAGAGAACATCTCGAGGGAAAAGTATGAGATTGTCTTAATTGGCATTACGAAGGCCGGCGAGTGGTTTCAATATACGGGCGATATCTCGAAAATTTCTAATGGCGACTGGGATAAAGATACGCAAAACAAGAAAAAAGCCTTTATTTCGCCGGATAGCTCTGTTGGCGGCCTGGTTGTGCTTGAGGATGACAAATACTCGACGATTCACCTTGACGTAATTATCCCTGTATTGCACGGCAAGAACGGCGAGGACGGCACCATTCAAGGGCTGTTTCAACTGGCAAAGCTTCCTTTTGTGGGCTGCGATTTGCTTTCCTCCGCGACCTGCATGGATAAAATAGACACGAACATAATCTTGAGCTACGCGGGCGTGAAAAAGGCGAAATTTGCTTTCGTCATGGCGAGCGACTTTAACGCCGACGAGGAATCCTGCATTCGCCACATCGAGGGCACCTTACCTAGTTATCCGCTCTTTGTTAAGCCGTCGAATGCGGGCTCCTCTGTTGGCGTAAGCAAGGCCGCTAACCGTGAGGAACTCATCGAGGCGATAAAGGTTGCCCTTCGCGAGGACAGCCGCATCTTGATCGAGGAGACCATCGTTGGCCAGGAGGTTGAGTGTGCTGTTTTGGGCAACGACAACCCTATCGCCTCGATTTGCGGCGAGATTGCTCCGGCGAATGAGTTTTACGACTACGAGGCCAAGTATGTAAGCGACTCGAGCCTGTACATTCCGGCGCACATTAGCGACGAAGTCTCTGAGAAAGTGCGCAAGATCGCCGTCAAAGCCTACAAGGCGATGGGTTGCGGCGGCCTATCGAGGGTCGACTTCTTCGTAGAGAAGGGTACCAACGAGATTTACCTCAACGAAATTAACACCTTCCCGGGCTTCACGTCGATTAGCATGTATCCGAAACTTTTCGAAAGGACCGGCATTCCGTTCGCGGAGCTGCTTGACAAATTGATAAATCTCGCGTTTGAAAGGGCAAACCTGAATGAATAACAAACCCATTGGCGTCTTCGACTCGGGTCTGGGCGGGCTGACGGCGGTCAAGGAGCTCCTCAAGGTGCTGCCGAACGAGAATATCATTTACTTCGGCGACACCGGGCGGGTGCCCTACGGCGACAAGAGTCATCAAACGATTTTGAAATATGCCTTGCAGGACATCGAATTCTTGAAGTCGCTGGACGTGAAAATGATCTTGGCGGCGTGCGGCACCGTAAGTTCCATCCTCGACGAGAGCAATGTGAACATCGACGTGCCATTTACTGGGGTTGTTACGCCGACGGCCGCCGCTGCTGCAAGTGCGACGCGCAACAATCGAATCGGAATCATCGGCACCACCGCGACCATTAAAAGTGGCTCCTATAAGCGCGAACTCCTCAAAATAAACCCGAGTTTGCAAATTGTCGAGCAAGATTGTCCGTTGTTTGTGCCGCTGGTCGAGAATGGCTTCACCGAGAAGGACAACAAGGCCAGCCTGATCATCGCGGAGAAGTATCTGGCGGTGTTCCGCGAGAAGAAGGTCGACACGCTGATTCTCGGCTGCACGCATTATCCCATCATCAGCGACATCATCTCGAAGGTCGTCGGCGCGGAGGTTAAGCTCATTGACTCTGGCAAGGAGGCCGCACTTTTTGCGGCGAATGCGCTAAACTTCTCAGAGAACTTAGCCAGCCGTCAGACTCAAGGCTGCTGCACATTTTACGTCAGCGACACCGTGAATAGCTTCTCGAAGACGGCAAGCGTTTTCCTCCAGCAGAACGTGAAGCAGAGCGTGAAGATGGTGGACATCGAGAAGTACGCCGTGCCGGCTGAGAGGTCGTGCTAGCGTGAGGAAAAACTTTTTTATTTCCATCGAGAGTCAACAAACCGTCGATGGGCAAGTCGAGACCACGAAAGTTTTTGCGCCGTGCACCTATGAGTTAACTGATTCTGACGTAAAAATTTCCTTTGAGGAAGAGCATGATGGACAAAGAATCAGCTCGCGCGTCACTGTAGATCCAGTCGGTAAGGTTGTAATCTCCCGTAAGGGCGCTTTCACGACGGAGTTAACGCTAGAAACGGGTAAGCATCATACTTGTGCCTACGCGACTGAATTCGGGGTTCTGGAGATTGGCGTGCTGGCCAGCGAGATTATGCAAGACCTCGCCGATGATGGCGGCCAAGTGACGTTAAAATATTCGCTGGATGTGGGCGGACGGCCGTGGAGCGACAACAATGTGGCAATAACTGTAAAGGAGAAAATCGATGTCTAAAATAGTGTTGAAAACCGTCGCAGAGCTCAAGGAAATGCTCTCCGGCGCGGTGGCTAAGGCCGTAAAGGGCGGCGCCTTACCTAGTGTTGACGAGCCTTCCAAGTTCACTGTGGAGGTGCCGGCCGACAATAAAAATGGCGACTTCTCGACGAATATTGCTATGGTGAACGCGAAGAATTTTAAAATGGCGCCGCAGCAAATTGCGAAGGTCATTTGTGACAATTTGAGCCTAGAGGGAACCTTATTTGAACGCGTTGAGATAGCTGGGCCGGGCTTTATCAACTTTTTCCTCGCTAAGGAGTTTTATGCCGCGATTATAGGCGACATTTTGGCGCTTGGGGAGAATTATGGCCGTTCAGACTTTGGGCAAGGCAAAAAGGTGATGGTCGAGTTTGTCTCGGCGAACCCCACCGGCCCGATGCACATGGGCAACGCCAGGGGCGGCGCTCTCGGAGATTGCCTGGCGGCGGTGCTGGACACTGTGGGCTATAACGTTGCCCGAGAATTTTACATCAACGACGCCGGCAATCAGATTGAGAAGTTTGGCCTCTCGCTGGAGACTCGCTATTTGCAGCTCTTGGAGGGCGAGGAGAAGCATCCCTTGCCTGAGGACAGCTATCACGGCGAGGATATCAAGGATCTGGCGAGCGAGTTCATTTTGCTCAACGGCGACAGCTACCTCAACGTTGACCCGGCGATTCGCCAAAAGGCCCTCATTGACTTTGCGTTGCCGAAGAACATCAATAAGATGAAGGCCGACCTCGCGAAGTATAATATCACCTTCGACCGGTGGTTCCACGAGAGCGACCTGCACAATAATGGCGAGATTCGCGAGACGATCGAGCTTCTTCAGGCGCGCGACATGACCTATGAACTGGACGGCGCCGTTTGGTACAAGGCCACGGAGTTTGGCGCCGAGAAGGATGAGGTCCTCGTGCGCAAGAACGGCAACCCGACTTACTTCGCCGCCGACATCGCCTATCATAGAAATAAATTTGTGAAGCGCGGATTCGAGTTATGCATCGACATTTGGGGCGCCGACCATCACGGTCACGTCGCCCGCATGAAGGGCTCGATGGACGCGATTGGCCTCGACGGCAGCAAGTTGGATGTGGTCCTGATGCAGCTGGTTAAGCTCGTAAAGGACGGCCAAATCGTTCGCATGAGTAAGCGCACCGGCAAGGCCATTCAGCTAGCCGACCTTCTCGATGAGGTCTCTGTCGACGCTGCTCGGTTTATCTTCAACATGCGCGAGGCAAACTCCCAAATGGATTTCGACCTCGACCTGGCCGTCAAGGAGGATGCGCAAAATCCGGTTTACTACGTCCAATACGCTCACGCGCGCATTTGCAGCATTTTGAAGGCCCTCGAGAAGGAAAATATCAAGCCGCGTGAGTGTTCTGCTGAGGAGCTGTCTTTGCTTAGCTCGGGCGAGGAGAAAGATTTAATTCGCCACTTGGCAATGTACACCAGCGAGATCATCGAGGCCGCCAAAGGTTACGACCCGGCCAGAATTACGCGTTATGTCATCACTCTCGCCACGCTTTTCCACAAGTTCTATAATGCCTGCCGTGTGAAGTGCGATGACGAAAGTTTGATGTTCGCGCGCATTAGCCTGTGTCTGTGCGTCAAGACCGTCATTAGCAATATTTTGACGATGTTTAAAATCAGCGTGCCAGAAAGTATGTAAAAAAACAATCCGCCCCAGGACCGCACTATATAGCGCGGCCTGGGGTTTTCATCTCAAAAATTAACGGTACACGCTTATGTTGGAATGGCTTGATCGAGCATCTGGGCGCCGCGAG
>JAZQMR010000041.1:0-2957 GCA_045543505.1 Acutalibacteraceae bacterium
CATCCATTTAGATGCCTTTCACTCGTTCGTTTGATATCTCTTTTTTGCTAGACTGTGTCGCTAATAAAAACTAGCTACATTGCACCAGTAACAAGTAGAATTGTTGATGAAAGGCCATAGTCCTCAAACTGCGAAAGACAAAATTATCATCTTCTTTTTAAAAGAACGCCCTATACAATTACCATAAATTGCCTTAATGAGATTCAAAGATATTGCCCCTATCTTTATGTCGAATTTCGATATTAATAGCGCTTTTTTTGTTAACACTGTTGATATGCACCACAACTTTATTGACGACACTTTCTAAATGTTTTCGCATATTTCCGAATCCAATACAGGCGCATATTTTTTTCGATTACCAGGATTCGGCCGACTGCTCGGCAGCTATTCCCTCCAAATATAATTTTATCGGCGGCCTTTTTACATCCTCACCATACCATCTATTATGCCCTTTTTAGGGTTTGGCGTATACGCTTTTCCGCAGACTTTGTATTTGTATTTGTACTTTTGACTAGCGACCGCTGTTTTTCCGGATTTTAATTTGATTATTTTCAGCGTGACAATGTTTACATTTCATAGCACCAGTATATTATAGATGACCCTTTAGGGTACTCCACCTCTCAAAAACAGCCTTGACAACAGTTTGCCAATATAGTAAAATAATACACTGCGTTTGTGGAGGGCGAAGATAGCTTAAATAAAATCATTATAACAGCGTTTCGACAAAAAATCAACACTTCCTCAAACTTTTTTGTGTTTATTATAGTTGCGGCTCCTCGGCCGGCTTAACTTAATATATCGACAACTATGAATTGGAGTGGGTAAACCGATGCTTAATGTGAAACCAGTGCATATGGGCAAAAATGTCAGGATGAGTTTTTCGCGCATTGATGAAGTCCTCGATATGCCAAACCTCATTGAGGTGCAGAAAAATTCTTATCAATGGTTTCTCGATGAAGGTCTTAAGGAGGTTTTTAAGGACGTCTCTGGCATCACCGACTACACCGGTAACTTGGTGCTCGATTTCGTCGACTATTATATTGACCTCGATAAGCCAAATTATAGCATTGCAGAGTGCAAGGAACGTGATGTGACTTACTCGGCGGCTCTTAGGGTTAAGGCGCGTTTGCTTAATAAAGAAAGCGGCGAAATTAAAGAGTCGGAAGTCTTTATGGGTGATTTCCCTCTCATGACCGACAGCGGTACCTTTGTCATCAATGGTGCCGAGCGCGTTATTGTCTCGCAGCTGGTTAGGTCCCCCGGCGTTTACTTTAAGATGGAACATGATAAGACCGGTAAGGAGCTCTTTAGTTCGACGGTTATCCCGAATCGCGGCGCCTGGCTCGAGTACGAGAACGACGTCAATGATGTCTTTTATGTGCGCATCGATAAGAACAGGAAAATCCCGATTACAGTGCTCATTCGCGCGCTCGGACTTGGGACAACCGATGAAATCGTGGAATATTTCGGCCGCGATGAGCGCATCTTGGCAACCCTTGAGAAAGACCCTTGCAACAACACCGAGGAAGCCCTCCTTGAACTATATAGAAAACTTCGTCCGAGTGAGCCCCCGACTCTTGATAGCGCTAAGGCTCATGTCGATGCGTTGTTCTTCGACGAGCGTCGCTATGATATGTCGAGAGTTGGTCGCTATAAGTATAATAAGAAGCTTGGCATCTCCAACCGCTTGATCGGCAACACGCTTGCGCAACCCATCATTAACCCGACAACCGGCGAAATCATGGCTGACGCTGGCGAAGTTCTCGCCTACGACAAAGCTATGGAGATTGAGAATGCCGGCGTTACGGTTGCCTATGTGAAGGTCGAGGACAAGGAAATTAAAATCATATCTAACGGCATGGTCGACATCAGCGGCTATGTCAGCTTCGATGCGCGCAAGGAGTGCGGTGTTCGCGAGAAGGTTAGATTCAATGTTCTATCGGAGATCTTGGAGAGCTGCAAGAATGACGACGAGCTTAAAGAAATGATTTCAGCGCGCCTTGGAGATCTTGTGCCGAATTTCATTACAGTCGACGATATTTTTGCCTCCATCAACTACATGAATTGCCTCGCATGCGGCATCGGTGTGACGGACGACATCGACCACCTCGGCAATAGAAGAATTCGTTCGGTCGGCGAGCTCCTGCAAAATCAGTTTAGAATAGGTTTTACCAGACTTGAGCGCGTTATTCGCGAGAGAATGACCTTGCAGGCTCAAGATTTGGAGCTGCTTACCCCGCAATCTTTGATAAATATCCGTCCGGTCGTGGCCGCCATTAGAGAATTCTTTGGCTCCTCGCCGCTGTCTCAATTTATGGATCAGACCAACCCTCTCGCTGAGCTTACTCATAAGAGACGTCTCTCTGCGTTGGGCCCTGGCGGTCTTACTCGAGATAGAGCTGGTTTCGAGGTGCGTGACGTTCACTATAGCCACTACGGCCGCATGTGTCCGATCGAGACGCCTGAAGGCCCGAACATCGGCTTGATTTCGTACCTTGCGACTTTCGCGAGAATTAACGAATATGGCTTCATCGAGGCGCCGTTTAGAAAAGTCGATAAGGAAAATGGCATCGTTACCTCGGAGGTTGTCTATATGACGCCGGACGTCGAGGATGAATTCATCGTTGCGCAGGCAAATGAGCCCCTCGACGAGGAAGGACATTTCATCAACGCGAAGGTTAATGGTCGTTTCCGCGATAACTTCGTCGAGGCTCCCTACCGCAAGGTCGACAAGGCCACTGGCTTCGTCACCAAGAAGGTCGAGTACATGACCGCCGATGTGGAGGACGATTACTATGTCGCCCAGGCCAACGAGCCTCTGGACGAGAACGGCTGCCTGGCCAACGCCCGTATCTCCTGCCGTCACCGCAACGAGATCATCGCCGTTGACCGCGAGATGATCGACTATATCGACGTTTCTCCCAGAATGATGGTCTCCGTGGCCACCGCCTTCATTC
>JAZQMR010000042.1:0-4952 GCA_045543505.1 Acutalibacteraceae bacterium
CAAGTCAAGTTGCGAACTCAACGTTGCCAGCTGCTCTTTTTTCTCACTTATTTTGACGAACTGGTTGATCAACATGAACGTCGCGTAAAAGATAAAAAATAAAACAGCAAGCCGAAGCAGCCAATTAAACAGCTCCCTGCCTACTCTTTTTTTCTTTTTCACGAGTCTAATGTTCATACTTACTCCCAAAAGGCTCTATTCCTAGAATTTAAAATATCTATAAATAGTGTACCACAGCTTGTCATGCGTTTTCAACAATTATTTTAGGAAGCCTATTTGAAATTTTTTCGCTTGTTGGTGCCTCGCGGCGGAATTAGTCTTGATTAAAACGCCCCTATTCCTCGACTTCGGATATTAATCTACAAAAAGATCATTTTAATCATAGTTTTCATGATGAAACCTAAAATTGCAATTTGCTGATTCTGGTTATCCTTGGAACGGAGCCCAAACAAATTTCTCAATTGTTACGGTATCATTAATTCGTGTGTCGTGGCGCCAAACCGATGTGCTCACAACATATATTCGATAGAAAGATTCATACAGCGTACTTAAAGTACTTAGTTTCGCAAATTATGGATAGCTACAAGGTCTTTCTGGGGTAATGATATCGGACTAAACATAATGGTTTCTTTCAGACACCAAGCGTTGTCAACGTGAGCAAGCAAAAAATACAGTAAAACGCCCCGAGTAGTTTTAACTCGGGGCGTATAATTAGGAAAAATCAATGCCAATATTAATTTGAGCTTAGACCAAAACATACACGGGCAAGTTGCGACGGCCAAACCGGCGACACTCACTTTCGCTATCCATATAGACATCAACCAACGTGCGACCGTCCATCATGGCTCCACCTGTGTCGGAAGCCGTGCAAATGCCATAGCCAGGCACATAAAGTTTTGTCCCATAAGGAATTTGGTTCTTATTCACGGCGACAAGCCCTCGACGGGCCACCGCGCCAGTTGCGGTTCGCGCGCCAGCTTTAGCCGTATACGCGGTGCAACTGCCAGTTATCACCTTGCTGTAGCGGTGGACATTTCCGTTCTCATCAGTTATGGTGCCGTCTTGAATGACAACTTTACCGTTTGCCTTGGGCTTGGTGCCAACTAACTTAACCTGAGTGACCGGCTCTTTTAAGACCTTCTCTGCGAGGATATCGGCCTGAGCGGGGTGGCTATTCACATATTTAACCCGCTTCGTGACCTCTTTCTCGCCGTTCACGCCTGGCGTTTCAATAGATGATTCGCCTTTATTTAACGAGTTCGTCTTTTTAGTTGTGGTTGCAAAAGGGATGCCCTCCGTGCTGGTCTCCTCTTTATACTCCACCCGGTCGATAATGATCGGCATGCCTTCTTCGACAACTCTGTCAAGCGGTTCACTTACTATGTCGTCAGCAGAGAGTGAGATGTTTAAAAACCTCAATGCATCGGCAACCGTGCCTTCCGGGACCGCAATGGCCTTATTTTCGCCATCAACGAAGACGTTAATGTTAAACAACCTCGAGACCATAATTTGCATATCAGGAGCCAAAGGAGCGTCAAGTTCGGGAACGACCGAATAATTGCCCTCAAACGGGATATTTTCTTTTTTTAGTAAATCAGCTACCGTGCCATCGTTCGCGACGTATGAGTGCCATTCTCCGTCAAAGAAGACCTGCACGTTAAAGGCTCTCTTTATGTCTATATTCACCTTTTTTTCGCTAGGCTCAGTTCTCTCGACTTTGTCATTTTCTTCGATTTTAACACCCGCCTGGCTCAAAAGAGCCTCTGTCTTTGATAGAAGTGTGCGAAAATTTGTAGTTTTTTCGCCATCCGTTATGGTAACATCTTTGCTCAAAGCGGAAACCGTAATCGCCGATGATAGTGTAAATCCAAACAAGAACACCAAGGCGATAATTTTCTTTGTTTGCTTTTTCGATAAGTCTTTCAATCGTTCAAGGATGTTCAAAAATACTCCTCCGTTTCGTACCCTGCGTGCTAAAGACAAGCTTCAAAAGAGCTTGCGTCAAGCTAACAATGTTAATTATAGGCAGAAAAGAAACAACCGTCAAACAAAAACGAGATGTGTTTTTATTCAACATCAACATCTGTTTGTTTATTTCGCGACCGGTTTTCTTGCTTAAATATTTTCCAAAAGCGAGTTTTATGTAATTTTATGGAAAATCCTTTGTGCAAACCGCAAGAAAATCGCTAGTTACAAAAAAGTTACAATTTGTTACGATGATTTAACTTGATGAAAAACAACCCGCCCAAAATAAAACGGTGCCGCACTAACCCGCGCGGCGCTTAGCCTCATCATATCTTTTGTGCAAAAAAACATACTGCCAAATTGACAGTATGGGAAAAGGAAAAGATATCAAAGTTTTGAAAGTCATTTTAGTAAAAGAAAATTCAAACCTCCGCCGCAAAGCGAAACATAATACCTTAAGTTATAATTTTTCAATTGTGGAGGTCTAAGTTTTGTTTTTAACAAAGTTTAACTGTCTTTATAACACACCGCTGAGTCTGCAAAAATGGTTGTCAAAATAGCATCGGACCTTTTGTTGGATGCTCGATTAGTTGCAATACTTTTGATATTTATGTGGGTTGAGTTGTTAATTTTTCGCAGAAATAATATAATAGCTCAAGAGGTGAAAGTTGTGAGCGAGCTGAATATTGTTATGGTGGAACCGCAAATTCCACAGAATGCCGGAAATGTTGTGAGAACATGCGCGGCAACAGGCGCTCGACTACATTTAGTAGGACCGCTAGGCTTTGAGATCGATGATAAAAAACTAAAGCGTGCAGGCCTTGATTACTGGTACCTCTTAGACATAATCATTTACGATAACATAGATGAGTTTTTCTTGAAAAATAGTGGCGAGTTTTTCTATTTCTCGACCAAAGCCAAGAAAAGGCATACTGATATAAGTTATCCGGACAAATGTTATTTAATTTTTGGAAAGGAAACTGCTGGTCTCGATGAAAAACTATTACATGAAAATATGAGCAAAACAGTTAGAATTCCAATGATAAACCAAGCCAGAAGTTTGAACCTATCTAACGCAATAGCCATTGGGGCTTATGAGGTTCTTCGGCAGTGGAATTACCCTGAGCTTTTATGCGTTGGTAAGCTAAATGGAGTGCCCTAATCGAGCATCTGGCAGCCGCGAGGCTGGCCTTCGGCCAGTCCAGCGCTCAACAACGTTGAGCGCTGGGCCACAAAGAAAATAATATTTTCTTTGGCCTCGCGGCCCCGTTGAAGTAACTAACCAAATGGAAGATTCTCACTTAGGGCACTCCCTGCTAAAAACCTATAATGTATCTGAATAAAAAGGAGTCGATACTTTGAAAAAATTAAAGACTATTTGTCGTGTGACATTTTTAGCGGTATTATTATTTTTTGCGCCAGTAGGAATAACTAGCGCATCAGTGGAAAACACACAATTTAAATCGCTAAGTCAAGAATCTCAGCTATCGCCCGATGACTGGAAAATAGTGATAGACGAGAAAAAAAGCTCAAATGAGTTTGGGTTTATCCAGAAAAACCTTGACTCATCAAACCTTGCAGACAATGGCCAATTTTTACTCATTGCAGGAATTACCTTACTGGTACTTTCTGGCGCCGGAATTATCTTCTTCTCGCTTTGCCTGTATAAGTTGTTGAAAAACTCTCCCCAAAAAAACACCACTAGACAATGCGGCACTAGATATAAATGAGCATACAAAATGGACTGTACCTTTAATTGCAAGGTGCAGTCTTATTTTTGGGGAGTATTTCTTATATATAGTAGGAAGAAAAAAGGCTGTATAGATATGTACAAATGCAAAAAGTGCGAGTCAAATGAATACGTAAAAGCTGGTTTTGTAAAGGGCGAACAGCGCTACAAATGTAAAAAATGCGGTTGCCAATTTGTTCCTACAAGGCAGAAAGGAAGGCGCAAGCAAGAAAAACTCCTGGCGGTCTGGATGTACGCACATGGATATTCGTTCCGAACCATCGCCAATTTTTTTAAAGTCAACGTTCATTCTGCGTTCGTTTGGGTGAAGAGTTTTGCGGAAAAAAACTATTCCAAACCGGCTCCAATTGACGATAGCGTAGTGATTGAACTAGATGAAATGTGGCATTTTTTACGCTCAAAAAAAGACGAGTTTGGATTTGGAAAGCGTATTGCCGAACAACAAAACAGCTCATTGATTGGGAATGCGCGGAGCACGAGATTCTGAAATGTTTAGAAAAATGTACGAGCGACTGAAGGCATCGGTAAAAACCGATACACAGAGTAAAATAGAAACATGGATAAAAAACTTAAATGCCCGAAATGCGGGAGCGAAAAACGAGTAAAAAGCAGATTTAACACCAAAAAGCAGCGGTATTTGTGCAAAAAATGCGGGGGCCACTACCACGGTAAGCCAGTGCGGCTACCCAGAACATATCAAGAGAAAAGCGATACAGATGTATCTGGAAGGAAATGGCTTTAGAAGGATCGAAAGAATACTTAAAGTTAGCCATGTTTCTGTCATAAACTGGGTAAAAAAAGCCAGAGCTAAACTAGAAGAAGTTCCTAAAGAAGACGAAAAAGTCGATGTTTTGGAACTTGATGAGTTGTGCGTAAATTTAAAAAAAACATCTGGCTCTGGACCGCGGTAGACCGCGCCACAAAGAGGCTTGTTGGTTTTCAAATTGGATCTCGAGAAACAAAATACTTCCAAAAACTCACAGATAAAATTGGCCATATTGACGCGAAATTTTATGCATCTGGCCATTGGCATGCCTACAATCTCATCGACCCGGCCAAACATCTCACTGGAAAAGCACACACATATACCGTCGAGCGCATGAACCGGTTGTTGCGTCACTATCTTGCACGATTTGCCCGAAAAAACTACTGCTATTCGAAGAGTCTGCAGATGATTAAGTACTCTCTTTTGCTGTTTATGCATAGGGATTTTATCGAATGTATGAAAATTTAGCAA
>JAZQMR010000043.1:0-2053 GCA_045543505.1 Acutalibacteraceae bacterium
TAAATATTATTTTCGGTGGCCTCGCGGCCGCGTTCGCTAAGCCAAGAAGGATGCTATCAAATATAAGTTCAAATGCGTGAAAAGCCTTGAAAAAAGTGGCGCTCGGTTATATACTTTGCTTAGAAATTAAATGTAATGGAGCGCGCTATGTTATACGATAGGCTGAAAAGATTCAGGAAATATTTACTATTTTTTTGCGACTTAGTCATTTGGAACTTCTCGTTTTATTTTTCATTTGCGATAAACAGAAATTGCTTCTCGCTTAAGGGCTACGAGCCGGAATTTCTCGCGAGCTTGCTCATCTTAAATGTATGCTTCTCGGTCGTATTCGTCTTGTTCCGCCTCTACGACAAGCTCTGGCGCTACGCGGACATCGAAGACTTCTTCTATGTTGGGCTGGCCTCAGTGGTGGCAAATTTCCTCTTCTGCGCGTGTACGCTAGCTTTCGACATCCACCTCGGGGTACGCACATTCGTGCTGCAGGCCATCTTGTCGACCTTCGCGATGCTCATGTTCCGGTTTGTTTATCGAGTCGACCGCATGATTGAGCGCAAAAATTTTCCAAATAAGGCCAAGCGCAGAATGCTTGTCGTGGGCGCGGGCGAGGCCGCCTTGCTGATGATTTCTGAGTTCTCCAAGTCGCCGGACAACAGCTACGTGCCGGTGTGCCTCATTGACGACGATAACGAGAAAATTGGCCGGCGAATTTCAGGCCTCAAGGTCGTCGGCTCGACCAGCGAGATCCCTTATATTTGCGAAAAGTACGACATCGAAGTGATTCTCTTCGCGATAGCGGCCTTGCCGATGAACGAGAAAAAACGCATCCTCGACATTTGCGCGCGGACGAACCTAGAGGTCAAAATTGTGCCGAATCTTTACAACTTGGTGACCTCGAGCAAACCTATGACCGACGAGATTCGGCAAGTTGAGGTCGAGGATTTGCTTGGCCGTGAGCCGGTTGTTTTCGAGACCGAAAAATATGGCCAATACATTCACGACAATGTTGTCATGGTAACTGGCGGCGGCGGTTCGATTGGTTCGGAGCTGTGCCGTCAAATCGCGAAGCTGGCGCCGAAGAACCTCATCATTTTGGACATCTACGAGAACAGCGCCTATGAGATTCAACAGGAACTAATCCGCGAACACGGAGACGCCTTAAACTTCGAGGTGCAGATTGCCTCGATTCGCGACAAAGTTAAACTCGAGAAGCTTTTCGCGGAGAAAAACATCGATGTGGTCTTTCACGCGGCGGCACACAAGCACGTCCCCTTGATGGAGACAAACCCCGAGGAAGCAGTCAAGAACAACGTCTTTGGCACCTTGAATTTGGTGTCGATGGCGGACAAGTATGGCGTCAAGAAGTTTGTGCAAATCTCGACAGACAAGGCCGTAAATCCCACTAACGTCATGGGCGCGACTAAGCGAATTTGCGAAATGATCGTTCAGAGCATGGACAAAATCAGCCAGACTAGCTTTGTTGCGGTGCGCTTCGGAAATGTCTTGGGCTCGAACGGCTCAGTGATTCCGCTCTTCAAGGAGCAGATAAGGTCGGGCGGCCCCGTCACGGTCACGCACCCTGAGATTATTCGCTATTTCATGACCATCCCGGAGGCAGTTTCGCTAGTGCTCACGGCGGGCGGCCTCGCAAGCGGTGGCGAGATTTTTGTCCTCGACATGGGTGAGCCCGTTAAAATTCGCGACTTGGCTGAAAATTTAATACGCCTCTCGGGTTTTGTGCCGCACAAGGACATCAAAATCGAGTACACTGGCTTGCGGCCGGGCGAGAAGCTCTATGAGGAGCTGCTGATGAACGAGGAGGGCATGAGGAAAACTAAGAGCGAGAAAATTTACATTGGCAAGCCGATTGAATTCGATCAAGATGAATTTAACGAGCAGCTTCAAAGGCTTCACGAGTGCGCTCAAACCAATAATACCACCGCGATTGAGCAAGTTCTACTTAAGATGGTCCCAACGTTTAAGCATAATTCCAATGGTTAAAATAAAAGTTTGAAGCAGGCACCATGGCGCCGCGAGGCGCCGAAGGCCCTACGGG
>JAZQMR010000044.1:0-11889 GCA_045543505.1 Acutalibacteraceae bacterium
GCCTCGCGGCTAAAGCGGCTAGACAGCAGGCAAGTTATCAAAAAAAATTCCTCCTGGCAATTTTTCCTTGTCAGATGGGTCGTCACAAGTTAAAATAAAAGCACATGTGGAGAGGTGTCCGAGCTGGCCGAAGGAGCACGATTGGAAATCGTGTAAACCGTTAAAGCGGTTTCTGGGGTTCGAATCCCCATCTCTCCGCCATTTTTGACTCCTAAGGGAGTCTATTTTTTTAGGTGGAGGTTGGTTTTTTGAGAAAGTTTTTTAAGAGTAAAAGTCTTATCCTAACGGCTTGTGTGATCGCTTTTGTTTGTGCTTCGGTTGGAATGACTGCACTATTTTCTGTAGAGACAGACACATCAAAAGTTGAAATGACCAGCACTACTAGGTTAAGTGCGCATGAAAATGTTGTGCCTATCGCGATGGCAGCTGATGACAATTATACATATCCGACCCTTGTGGCAATCACATCTTTGATGGAAAACTCGAAAAAAGATACGCATTATGATATTTATATTATGACGCCGGGTGAGTTTGCTGAGGAAAACTCGCAAAAATTATTAAACTTACAAGAAAAATACGATAACCGTTGTAAGATTAGTCTGATTGACATGAAAGACCGCTATAAAGACACCAACGACAGAGGTCACATCACGACACCGACTTATTATCGCCTATCTTTGTCGTCGTTATTACCAAGTTTGAATAAAATTATTTGGCTAGACGGAGACACTCTGACATTTGAAGATTTAACGGATATGTTCAACATTGGTATGGACGGGGTTTACTATAAGGGCTTCCTTGATAACAACGTGCATGGCACCAAAGCTTTTGGTGTAGAAAATGATCATTATATATGTGCCGGTGTTATGCTGATAAATCTGGAACAATTGCGTCAAGATAACATGGAAGCAAAGTTTGATGCGTTTATTAAGGAAAACAATGAGAAACTTGTTCAACATGATCAGACTGTAATCAATGTAGTTTGCGCTAAAAATAATGGTGTTCTTCCGGCAAAGTACGGCATTTTTAACTTCGGCGTCGAAGATGCTTCTCGTGTATATACACGCGGGTTGGTCGCGAAAAATCGTTATACAGAAGATGAAATGATTTCAGCCTATAGAAAGCCTGCTATTTTGCATTGCATTCATAAACCCTGGACTGACCCGGCCTGGAGCAAAGCGAACCTATGGTGGGACTACGCTGAAAAGACTGGTTATCTTGAGGAGATAAAGGCAAAGTATCAGATTTAGTAGAGTTGAGTGTACGCCATATTTGAGATGTTTTTTTGGTTTAGCTGTTGCGGCCGCGAGGCCACAGAAAATAATATTTATTTTCTGTGTGTCCAAGAGCCCAACGAAGTTGCGCTCTTGGACCGGCCGAAGGCCTTACAGGCCTTCGGCGCCTCGCGGCGCCCCTATGTGCTCGATTCTGGCCATTCTTAAGCGACGAGCCGTTTGACTTCATTTGCCCTGTGCAATATAATTAAGAACAAATACAATGTGCTTTTTGGGTGTGATTTGTGTGAGATGGACGGGCCTTAATGAGTTGCGCGAGAAGTTCCTGGCTTTTTTTGAGTCGAAGGGGCACTTGAAGTTGGACAGCTTTTCGCTTGTGCCGAGCGGTGACAAGAGCTTACTGCTGATAAACTCTGGCATGGCGCCGATGAAAAAGTACTTTACTGGCGAGGTTACGCCGCCGAGCACTAAAGTGACGACTTGCCAGAAGTGCATTCGCACGCCGGACATCGAGCGCGTGGGCATTACGGCGCGGCACGGCACTTATTTTGAGATGCTTGGCAACTTTTCTTTTGGAGACTATTTCAAGAAGGAAGCAACGGCGTGGGCTTGGGAGTTTTGCACGAAGGTCCTTGAGTTGCCGGAGGATAAGCTTTGGGTGTCCATCTACAAGGAGGACGACGAGGCTTTTGACATTTGGACGAAAAATGTTGGTGTCGACCCATCTCACATCGTAAGGCTGGGCAAGGCCGATAATTTCTGGGAGCACGGCGCTGGCCCTTGCGGTCCGGCCTCGGAGATTTACTTTGACCGAGGGGAGAAATATGGCTGCGGCTCGCCGGACTGCAAGGTGGGCTGCGACTGCGACCGCTATATTGAGTTCTGGAATTTGGTCTTCACGCAGTTTGAGAACGACGGCCACAACAACTACACTCGACTGGAGCACCCGAACATCGATACGGGTATGGGCCTTGAGCGCTTGGCCTGCATTATGCAGGGCGTAGACAATTTGTTTTTAGTGGATACTGTACAAAATATCATGCAGCACGTAAGCAAAATTGCTGGCATCGGGTATGGAGATAATGCACAAAGCGACGTTTCGTTGAGGGTGATTACCGACCACATCCGCAGCGTGACTTTTATGATCGGTGACGGAGTTATGCCGTCGAATGAGGGGCGCGGCTATGTTTTGCGGCGGCTCTTGCGAAGAGCTGCGCGTCATGGCCGGCTTCTTGGCATCACAGAGCCGTTTTTGGCCGAGGTGTGCGCGACCGTAATAAAGGAAAATGAGCGAGCCTATCCGGAGCTGCTGCAGAAGAGGGACTTCATCCAGAAGCTAATTCGCGTAGAGGAGGAGGGCTTTGCCAAGACGATTGACCAAGGCCTTGAGCTCCTAAATGACGCCATTTCCGAGCTGGGCGGCACCGTTCTGTCGGGAGAAGTTGCCTTTAAGCTGAACGACACCTTTGGGTTCCCGCTCGATTTGACCAAGGAGATACTCTCGGAGCGCGGCCTAACCGTTGATGAGGCTCGTTTTGAGGAGTTACTCGCGGAGCAAAAAAATCGTGCTCGAGCTGCGCGAACAAATGCTGGCGCAGAAGCTTGGGCAAATGGTACACTGGATTTTTCTCAAATAACTCCGACGAAATTTGTTGGATATGACAGGTTGACCTCCCGTGTGCAGATTTTGGCTATAATTAATGATGGCTGCTTTGTAGAGTTTGCATCCGAGGACGAAAAAGTTACTGTAATTTTGGATGAGTCGCCATTTTATGCTCAAAGTGGTGGGCAAGTTGGCGATAGCGGCGAGTTGATTCTTGACAATGCTGTGATTAAGGTCAGCGATACGACTAAAAATAGCTCCGGCGTATATATGCACGAGGCACTGGTGAGTGAAGGTATGCTAAAGGTTGGCGCGTCGTGCCAAGCAAATGTTGATGCAATGAAACGAGCTAGAATCATGCGCAATCACACGGCGGCTCACCTCTTGCAGGCGGCTTTGCGGCAAGTTTTGGGCACGCACGTGGAGCAAGCCGGCCAGCTGGTTGATGAGAATCGCGTGCGCTTTGACTTTACGCATTTTTCTGCACTCACCAACGAGGAGATTAAAAAAGTTGAAGGTCTCGTTAATGAGGAAATTTTGCGCGCAGAGGCTGTTGTTGTGAACGAGATGCCCATCGATGAGGCGAAAAAAATCGGTGCGATGGCTCTCTTTGGCGAAAAGTACGGCAAGGTTGTGCGCGTGGTGACGGTCGGCGATTTTTCTGTGGAACTGTGCGGAGGCACCCACGCCGAAAATACCGCTCAGCTCGGTGTGTTTAAAATTCTCTCGGAGGCATCCGTCGCGGCAGGCGTTCGGCGCATCGAGGCGGTCACTTCGCTTGGCGTGCTGGAGGTGCTTTCTCAGAACGAAAAGTTGCTCGAGGGTTGCCAAAAAGCGCTTAAAGTGAATCAGCTATCGGAGTTGGTGAATGGCTGCGAGACTCTTGTGTCACAGTTGAAAGAGCACGAGAAAACCATCACAAAATTAAATTCGCAGCTCGCGGGCCTGAAGGTCGATGAGCTAATAAGTTCGGCTTGCGACATCAACGGCACAAAAGTTATTATTGCGGCTATTGCTGGCATGGACAACAACGCGCTGAAGTCCATGTGCGACGTGATTAAATCGCAAGTTGTGGACTCAGTCGCTGTCATTTTGAGCCGCAATGGTGTGAAGTCTAGCCTCATTGTTAGCGCTGGCCCGCGCGCCGTTGACAGGGGCTCAAACGCTGGTGCTTTGGTTAAGGAAATTGCCAAATTGCTCGGTGGAAACGGCGGCGGCCGCAAGGATATGGCGATGGCTGGCGTCAAGGAGCCCGAAAAGTTCGAGCCGTCTCGTGAGCAAATTTTGAAGATGTTTGAGGGAAGTTTGAGTAACTAAAAATAAGATCTTAGCTTGGCTGGGGCGCCGGCCCCACGGCGGTAGCGTTCGCCGTGGGGCAATGAAGTGAAATATTATTTCACTTCATTGCGGCTCGATTTCCAATCGAGCCGGCCGGCGCCCCGCGCCAAGCCAACCAATTTGTATAAATCTAGGAGGCCGAGCATGGACTGTATTTTTTGCAAAATAGCGCATAATGAAATTCCGAGCAAGAAGCTTTACGAGGACGACGAAATAGTGGCCTTTAACGACCTGGAGCCGCAAGCGCCGGTGCACGTGCTCATCATCCCGAAGGCGCACATTTCGAGCGCGAACGAGATTATAGCGGAGAATAGCGACATAATTGGAAAAATCTTCATGGTTGCGGCGAAGATAGCGAAGGAACAAGGCCTAAATAAAGGCTATCGGATCGTGAACAACTGTGGCGAAGACGGCGGCCAAACCGTGCAGCACCTGCATTTTCACCTGCTTGGTGGCCGCAAGATGCATTGGCCGGCGGGCTGACGACTTGAGCAATTTTCGTGGTCACAACTACGCGTGAGGGGGCACCGATTTCGATGAAAAGGCCGATGACGGTCGTCGGATTTTCGTACTTAGCTGCACTTGTTGCAGCTACTTATTTTAGCGCGGAAGTTTCCATGGCGCTGGCGGCGGCGTTTTTGCTACTGTTCGCGATATGTATGCTCATACGGCCGGTGCGAGCAAAGAAAGTCTTGCCAACGGCCTTTTTGACGATATCGGTGGCCTTCACGGCGTATAATATTTTCTCGCACCTGGTTGTGAGGCCCATCGAGCAGCTCAACGAGCAAGATGTGGTCATTTCCGGGCGCATTTGCGAGCTGCCATATAAGTCCTACAACCGGTACTACTATGTCGTGGAGACGGACAAGGTCGAGCTGGAGGGCGCGCCGCAGAAGATGAAGTTGCGCGTGTCCATGTCAAAGGCCCTGGACGCTGACTTGTACGACCGCCTCACCGGGAGGGTGCACATCTTTTTGCCAACCGACGACGGCAGCTTCTCATCTCGTTCCTACTACGCCGCAAAAGGCATTCACGCGCTGTCGTACCTCTACGAATATGAAAACTTCGAGGTGCAAAAGCAAGCCGCCAAGCCGCTCTATTACTACTTTTTGAGGGCAAAACAGGCGCTCATCGAGTCGATTCGAACACTTTTGCCGGAGGAGCATGCCGCGGTAGCGGTGGGCGTCTTGCTCGGTGACAAGTATTTCCTCGACGACGACACCAAGGCCAACTTCAAGGAGGTCGGAGTGTCGCATTTGCTGGCGGTCTCTGGTCTGCATACGTCGATGATCGCGGCGGTCGTACTCATGCTTTTGCAGGCAACGCGGCTGCGCAAAAAGTTGTGCTACCTACTGACGTGCGCGTCGGTAGTGGCCTTCATGGCGCTGACAGGTTTCTCGTCGTCGGTGATGCGTGCGGGTATCATGCTTATCGTGTTCTACATAGGCAAATTTTTCTACGCCAAGGCCGACTCACTCAACTCACTTGGCATCGCAACGCTCCTCTTGACCATTGTTAACCCGTTTGCGGCGGGCGATTTAGGCCTGTTGCTATCCGTCTCGTCGACACTTGGCATAATTTTGTTTGAGGGCTATTTCGAGGAACTATTCAAGCGCCTCGCGAAGAAATTAAAATATGGAGCAAAGCTAGTCGAGAAATTGGCTGGCTCGGTTGCGGTCACGGTCAGCGCGACCCTCGCGACCATGCCGGTGATAATGCTGAGCTTCGGCCGAGTGTCGCTCATTAGCGTGGTGTCAAACTTGCTGCTGGTGCTGCCCACGATGCTCATGATGATATGCATTTTGTTGGCGGCAGTGCTGCACCTCGTGCCGATGCTTAGCTTCGTTGCCACCCCGCTCGCGCTAGGCTCCGGTGTTCTCATCAACTACGTCACCGTCTGCGCAGACCTTCTCGCGCGAGTCCCATTTGCATCCGTTCCGACGACCCAGCCGATGATTTTGTTCTGGCTCGCCACGACCTGCATCCTCGTGGCGCTGGCGCTGCTCCTCTTCGAGAAGTACAGCGGCCTGAGGCTAGCGGCAATTTTATCGGCCATTGTGCTGTTCGTCGGTGTTTTTTCATTTCAGCTCTTCGACAGAGGAACAACGCACTTGGCCATCCTCGACACCGGAAACGGTTGTACGGCGCTGCTCTCAAGGGATGCTCACGCTGCGGTCTTGTCGTGCGGCGGCGATGAGATTAAGTCCTCCAGGGTCGAGGCGTACCTTAATTCGCAGAACGTGAAAAAGCTTGACTATCTGATTTTGAGCGACTTCGAGGATGCCACATCAAACTATGCCAACGATGTGATTAAGAAGTTCGAGCCGCATTACGTTGTGCTCTCCGAGGAGGGCTTGACTGACGACAAGCTCGAGCGGAACATCGCGGACAGCAGCAGTGCGATCTACTTCCGGGACAAGGCCAGCATGACGCTTTGGGACAATGTGAAAATTACGCCGCTGAAGTTCGGCGAGCAGAGTTTTATTTGCTTGACGGTCAACGATGTGCGCGTGTTGATAAATCCCTCAGGCGGCGACGCGCAAGTGTTGCCGGACGAGTACAGGCTTTGCGACATCTTGGTGACTTCCAGCGGCCTTGCGAATTTGAAGCATATCTCGAGCGCATATGGCCTCGTGACGGCAGACTTGCCGGCCGCCAGCAGTTTCGTATCAGAGCTTGCAAGGACACAAAAGTTGCCCCTTGCGACAGCTGGAGACGGCAACATCGTGATCGACTTCAAAAAGGAGCGAAACATTTCTATAAAGAGGATGGTTTAATGGCGACAATAAGCGAATCAGAGTTCCTCGCGCAGCTCAAGGCGCGGGACTTTCGGCGGGCGTACTTCATTTTCGGCGAGGAGAAGTATCTCGTGGACCACTACACGAGGCAGCTCGTCGAGAAGGTGCTGCAGGGCAACGGCAATGCGTTCAACTTGCAGGCATTCTCGTCGCCGGATTTGGACATCGATGCCCTAAACGATGCGGTTGAGGCATTGCCGCTCATGGCGCCGCTGAAGTGCGTGAAAATAACCGACCTCGACGTCGAGAAGGAGCCGCAAGACACTATAAAAAAGTTGAAGGAGCTTCTCAGCGACGTGCCCGACACGACCGTTTTGGTCATAAGTCAGTCGGGCTTGAGCGTCGACCTGAAAAAGGCCGCAAAATGGTCGTCGTTCGTTAAGTTCTTCGAGAAGCACGGCGAGGTACTAAACTTGCCCCTCATGAGCAACGCCAAGCTGAAAAAGCAGCTCATAAAATGGGCGGAAAAGTTGTCGTGTGTGTTATCAGAAAGGGCCGCGCAGAATATTATAGATAGGTGCGGCAGCAACTTGTTGACGCTCAAGCAGGAGCTCGAGAAGCTGTGCGCGTACGTCGGTGGGGGAGAGATTTCTCAAGAGGCCATTGAGGCTGTCGTGGTCGAGGACGTCGAGGCGAACATCTTCGAGTTGACAAAGGCCCTCATGGCAAAAAATTATAGGCGCGCCTTCGAGTTGCTTGAGATTCTTCTCGACAAGAAGGAAGAGCCGACCGCGATTTTAGCGATTATGGCCTCGAGTTACATCGATTTATATCGCGTTAAGGCGGCCGAGCAAAGCGGTAAGACGATTTATGACGTCGCCGAGGTTTTCGACTACAAAAGGAAGATGTTTCGCCTCGAGAATGCACAGCGCTACGCGAGGAATCTATCCATGGAGTACATCAGAACGTGTATAAATTTGCTCGCCGAGACTGATGCAAAGCTAAAAAGTACTCGCCTTGAGCCGCGTTTTTTACTTGAGGAGCTTATTACGAAAATTTCTTCATTGTAAAAAGTTGCGAAAAGCCTGGGACAAGCCTGGGCGCCGCGAGGCGCCGAAGGCCCGTAGGGCCTTCGGCCATAGAAGAGCCCAACATTGTTGGGCTCTTCTACACAAAGAAAATAAATATTATTTTCTTTGGCCTCGCGGCTGGGCTGGAGCAGCTGTCAAAAAGGAAATTTTCAACCACGCGAACACTAAAATTACAAAAAAATTGACTTCTTGATAAATTTGTTGTAAACTTATGCTAACAAGAAAGGAGCGACACGAATGAATTTGGATGAATACAAGTACGACGGGAGCAAAAAGTTCAAGATAAGCCATTTCGACACGAGGGCGAAAGACTTGGCACCGGAAAAGGAAGTCATCGTTGAGGCGAGCCTGCTCAACATGAAGAAGATCGAAATCCTGCAAGATAAGCTCTACGCGCAGGGGACGGACGCGCTTTTAGTTATCATCCAGGCGATGGACGCCGGCGGCAAAGATAGCGCAATAAAGCACGTCCTGACAGGGGTATCGCCGCAGGGCGTGGAGGTTTCCAACTTCAAGCCGCCGTCGGCAGAGGAGCTCGCGCATGATTATTTGTGGCGGTGCATAAAGAGAGTGCCTGAGCGCGGAAAAATTGGCATATTCAACCGTTCATATTATGAGGATGTGCTTGTCGGGCGAGTGCATGAGCTTTATAAGGCTCAAAATCTCCCCGAGCGTTGTAAGACCGCAAATATTTTCGAGCAGCGCTACGAGCAGATTGTCAACTTCGAGAAGTATCTTTGGGAGAATGGCATTAAAGTGGTAAAGTTCTTCCTGAACATCTCGAAGGATGAGCAGAAAAGGCGCTTTATGAAGCGAATTGACGAGAAACACAAGAATTGGAAGCTTTCGGACGCTGACACTAAAGAACGAAAATATTGGGACGATTACATGAAAGCCTACGAGCTGGCTGTGAATAAAACAAGCACCCCGTATGCGCCTTGGTACGTTGTTCCTGCAGATAAAAAGTGGTTTGCGCGGTACTTCTTATCAGAGGTATTGGTTGACGTTTTAAACGAAATCGACCCGCAATATCCCGCCTTGACCAAGGAAAAAGAGCAAATGCTAGCCTCGTGCAAGGAGTTCTTGTTAGGAGAAGATAGCGAGTAGTTTTAGCCTTAAAATATAACGTGCCTAAGAACATAGTAGCGTACTTGGACGCCGCGAGGCGCCGAAGGCCCCTCAGGGCCTTCGGCCAGCGCATAGCTCAACTTTGTTGAGCTATGCGCCACAACGAAAATAAATATTATTTTCGTTGGCCTCGCGGCCGATGCGGCTAAGCCGAAAAAAGGTCTCAAGCATGGAGCTCTCCGCAGCTCGTTTTGCTTGAGATTTTCCCTTAAATGCGGTAAAATTAAGGCATAAAACAATAAGGATTGATGGGATGACAACGCAAAAAGAGTTCTTGCAGCTGAGGAAAAAACTCATTGAAAAAGACTTCCAAAAGATGAACGCAAAGCAAAAGGAAGCAATCTTCTCGACGGAGGGCCCACTGTTGATTTTGGCGGGAGCCGGCAGCGGAAAAACCACCGTCTTGGTGAACCGAATCGCGAACATCATCAAGTATGGCAGCGCCTACAACGACGAGACTGTGCCGAGCTTCGTGGACGAGGCCTATTTAAATCAGATGCGTGCTGCCCTTGAGGCCGAAAACAACGCTGTCTTGCCATTTGGGTTGAGCGTGAACGCTGCGCGGCCGTGGCAGATTTTGGCCATCACCTTTACGAACAAGGCTGCTAACGAACTCAAAGAACGCCTCGTGAATATGCTTGGCGAGGTCGGCAACGAAATTTGGGCATCGACGTTTCACTCGACTTGCGCAAGAATTCTTCGTCAACACGCCGACAATCTCGGCTACTCGAAGCATTTCACGGTCTACGACACGGACGACATCAAGCGCTTGGTTAAGGACTGTCAGCAGGCGCTGAACATCGATGACAAGACCTTGCCGCACAAGTCCATTATCTCGGCGATTTCTCGCGCGAAGGACAGCTTACTTGACCCGAAAGACTACGAGCGACAAGCTGGGAATGACTTTAGGCTGGTGCAAATTGCCAAGGTTTACACTATGTACCAAAAGCGCCTCTCGGATGCCGATGCCATGGATTTCGACGATTTGCTGCTCAACACCGTCAAGTTGTTTAAAAAGTGCCCGGAAATTTTGGCGCACTACCAGGACAAGTTTCACTACGTGATGGTCGACGAGTATCAGGACACCAACAAGGTGCAGTATGAGTTCATCAAGCTGCTCTGCGAGAAGCGCAGAAACTTGTGCGTGGTGGGCGACGACGACCAGAGCATCTACAAGTTCCGCGGCGCCACCATCGAGAATATCCTGAACTTTGAGAAGACCTACAAGAACGCCAAAATCATCAAGTTGGAGCAGAATTATCGCTCGACGCAGAACATCCTCGACGCGGCCAACGCGGTCATCGAGAACAACAGCGCGCGAAAGGGTAAAACTCTCTGGACGCAAAATTCGGCCGGCGAGAAAATTCATCTTCATACGGCCACGAACGAGAGCGACGAGGCCAACTACATCGCGGAGACCATCCTCAACAAGGTCGCGGCTGGCGCCAATTACGCCGATTTTGCCGTCCTCTACCGCATGAATGCTCAGTCGAATAACATCGAGCGTACCTTCATCAAGTCGGGCATTTCATATCGGATTATCGGCGGCCATCGCTTCTACGAACGCAAGGAAATCCGCGATATGATCGCCTATTTGAGCGTCATCAACAACCCTAACGACGAGGTGCGCTTGCGCCGAATCATCAATCAACCAAAGCGTTCCATTGGCGACAAGACCCTCGCTAAAATTACGGACATCTCGGCGCAAACAGGCCGCGGAATGCTGGACATCATGCGTCATGCCGACGAGTATGGCGATCTTCTCCGTACGGCGCTAAAATTGCAATCATTCGCCACGCTGATGGACGATCTCATCGCGATTGCAAACGACTCGACGCGTACCATGCACGAGCTGTACACGCAGATTCTCGAGCGGACCGACTACATAAACGCGCTTAAGGCCGAGAAGGACGAGGCAAAAACGCGCATCGAGAACATCAACGAGCTGGCTTCGAACATCATAAAGTACGAGGAGGAAAACGGCGAGAAGGCGACGTTGGAGGGCTTCCTTGAGGAAGTTTCCTTGATGACAGACATCGACAACTACGACACGAACGCGAACGCCGTGACCTTGATGACGATGCATTCGGCCAAAGGACTGGAGTTTCCGGTCATATTCTTGCCGGGCTTCGAGGAGGGGATTTTCCCCGGTGCGCAAGCTATCTACAATCCAGATGAGCTCGAGGAGGAACGCCGCCTGGCCTACGTTGGCATCACTCGCGCGAAGGAGTCTTTGTACCTCATAAATGCCGAGTCAAGGATGCTCTTCGGCAGCACAACCAGAAATAAGCCTTCTCGTTTCGCCACGGAAATCCCAGAGGGCTTAGTCGAAAAGAGCGAGCACAAATATGAGCCATCTAAGGCATTCCACAGCTTCAAGATTATTTCCTCCGCGCCCGCAAAAAACAGCTTTTCTACCTACTCGCACTCATTTAACCATATAGAGAAAGCTCCTCAAGTGCCTCAGACAGCCTCGTCATTTAGCGTTGGCGATACCGTTTCGCACAAGGTCTTCGGCAAAGGGTCGATTATCTCGGCCCGGCCTATGGGTAACGATTGCCTGCTTGAGATTAGCTTTGACGCTGTCGGCAGTAAGAAGCTAATGGCAAATTATGCGAAGTTGAACTTGTTGAAGTAAAGCTTAAATTGAGAACTTACTTTAAATTTAGCAGCATCGGGCCGCGAGGCCAACGAAAATAATATTTATTTTCGTTGTGGCGCATAGCTCAACAAAGTTGAGCTATGCGCTGGCCGAA
>JAZQMR010000045.1:0-7105 GCA_045543505.1 Acutalibacteraceae bacterium
CAACTTTGTCTCCCTAAGACCGCTTGGCCTCCGACTTGACATAAATATGGGTTGTCCGGCGCCGAAGGTCAATAAAAGCGGCGGCGGGGCCCTCTTGATGAAGAATCCCGAGCTTTGCGGTAAAATTGTCAACGCGGTAAAAAAAGCCGTTAATGTTCCGGTTACTGTGAAGATTCGCAAAGGTTGGGACGAAAACAGCATAAATGCGCCGCTTGTTGCAAAGATTTGCGAGGACTCCGGTGCCGACGCAATTACCATTCACGGCCGTACGCGCGAGCAAATGTACAAGCCCAGCGTCGACCTTGATATCATCGCGCAGGTGAAAAAGGCCGTCAAAATCCCGGTCATTGGCAACGGGGACATTTCGTCCGGACAAGCTGCCAAAGAGATGCTCGACAAAACCGGTTGCGATATGGTCATGGTTGGACGCGCAGCGCTAGGAAACCCTTGGATTTTCGCCGAGATTAATTCTTTTCTAGGTGCAGACTCAACATTCGAGCCTCCAAGCATCGAGGAAAAGCTTAAAGTTATGTACAAGCACGTTGTTGCTATTTGCGAAAACGACGGCGAAAGGCACGGTATGATGAAGGCTCGCAGGCATATTGCGTTCTACATAAAGGGCATTCCAGGTGCGGCGGCCTTCAGGAACCAGGCCTGCAAACTTGAGACATTGGCGCAATTGAGGGACTTCTCGGAGGGAATTTTAAGCGCGTATTATCGAAGAGAATTTTAATTAATGCTAAAGGAAGAACAATGCAAGGAGAAAACATGAAAAAAAGACATAGTCTAAAGGTGGCGGCCATCATACTAATTTGCGTGTTGCTGGCTGCCGTCGGTATGGTTTGTGGAATAAATTTTTATGTGAAAAATAGAAGCGTGGCTTATTTGGTAACTCCTGACGAAGCGGCAAGTCTCTCTGATGTAGACTGTATACTTGTGCTGGGCTGCAAAGTAAAGGATGACGGAACCCCAAGCGACATGCTAAGGGACTGCCTAACCAAAGCGATTGAGTTATACGAAGCGGGTGCGGCGTCCAAATTACTTATGAGCGGCGACCATGGCCGCAAAGAGTATGACGAGCTTGCCATAATGAAGCAATACGCCATAGACGCCGGAGTACCGTCTTCGGACATTTTTATGGATCATGCTGGCTTTTCTACCTATGAGAGCGTGTATAGGGCAAAGGAAATCTTCAAAGCCAGCAAAATCATTATCGTGACGCAAGAGTATCATCTGTACCGAGCCTTGTATCTCGCAAGAGAGCTTGGGATAGAGGCTTTTGGAGTTGGGGCAGATTATCAGAGGTACTGGGGACAAGCGGTACGGGATGTTCGGGAAATGTTCGCACGTTGTAAAGACTTTGTGATAGCCATCTTTAGGCCAAACCCTACGTATCTAGGAGAAGCTATCCCAGTCTCTGGCGACGGCGATGAGACGAATGGTTGATTTTAAGCTGGTGTCATATATGGGAATGGTTATGAAAAAGAGTTCATATAATTGGGTTAACAAAACAGAAAATATGGATAACTTACAGGGAAAGTGGTAGTACAGACCGCGAAAATTGACAGGTCGCCTTTAGTATGTTGTGTCTGTTTTTACCAAGAGATTTTTGAAATTTAAGTTTTTGACTTAACTTTTTAGGCTTTTGGCTAAATTTTTACATAAAAACTCCCCTCAGCGCTGGCAAAAACCAAGCCAAGGGGAAACTTTTACCTTAAGTGCGGGTTAGTTGCAACCGCAGTTACAGCCGTTGTTGCAGCCGTACTCGCTGCCGTTATTTCCGCAGCAGCAACACAGAATGAGAATTAAGATGATAATCCAGGAGCAGCCACCGCCAAAACCGTTGTTACACATACCGTTTCCCTCCTTTTGTTTATTTCAATATCATCATATGGAATCTGCCAAGTTGCTGTGACAGTTAGGAGTGCCCTAACTTAGAGCTTGCTTTTTATTTGAGCGCTACTGCCTGGCCGCGAGGCCAAAGAAAATAATATTTTCTTTGTGGCGCACAGCTCAACAAAGTTGAGCTGTGCGCTGGCCGAAGGCCCTATGGGCCTTCGGGGCCTCGCGGCGGCCAGATATTACCTAGGGCACTCCTTGACAGTTAAAATGTATCCAAGAAGACTTAATTAAACAAGAGCATTTAAGAGAAAAACGGAGTAAACACTAGATATTTTAAAGCAATCAGCCTAAAATAGACCTTATTTGACTTTGACCTTGTGATGTTGTAGTATTACACTTAAAGGCAAGGTCAAAGAAAGTTAAAGTTTAATTTTGGGCTTAAAGCTGTTTGAGCTTGTGTCGTGTTCTCTACTTGTGGTTGAGTATGGCGAATAAAAGTCCTTATGAGTTAAGTTCTTGTGCCTAAACCTAAGTGAACCAGTTTTATTTTACGAAAAGGAGATGATATTATTGAGGATTAGCGATGAGGTCGCGGCGTACTTGTTGGCGTTGCTCGAGGAGTCGCAAGGGGATATACAAATTCAGCGCAACGAGCTCGCAAATAGTATCGGTTGCGTGCCAAGCCAAATAAATTATGTCATAACCTCGCGGTTTACGCCCGAACACGGCTACATCGTCGAGAGCCGGCGTGGCGGCGGCGGATATATTCGCATCACCCGCATAAAAACCGAAAAAAGTACAGCAATTATGAGTATAATAAATGCCATCGGCGCCAAGCTCGACGCGTTGTCGGCCGAGATGATTGTCGAAAGTCTAGTTCAGCGCGGGATGCTCGCCGAAAATACTAGCAAGTTGATGCAAAGTGCGATCTCCGACCGAGTTTATGCGGATATCCCAGTGAATTTGCGTTGCTCTCTGCGCGCTTCAATTTTGAAAAATATGCTACTAACACAAATCTAAGGAGGAAAATTTATGTTGTGCCAATCCTGCGGGAAAAACCAGGCGAATACCCACATCAAGCGGATTATAAACGGCGAGCTGACCGAGTATATGTTGTGCGAGAAGTGCGCCGCCAAAATGGGCTACTCAAACATCTTCGAGGGGTTCGGTCTGGGCTTCGACTTCGATAACCTTTTGGGCAGCTTCTTTGCCAACAACGAGCCTAAACTTATGCCCCTCGTCAATAAACGCTGCGACTTTTGCGGTGCCTCCTTCGAGGACATCTCCAGCACCGGCAAGGTCGGCTGCGCTAAGTGCTACGACGTGTTCTTTGAGCAGCTTATGCCCTCGATAAAGCGCCTCCACGGCAACACCAAACATTCCGGCAAGTGCGCCTCGACCGCTACTTTAAGCGAGGAAAACTCGATAAAAAATCAAATTCAATCCCTAAATGAGCGCATGAAAGTCGCGATAAGTGAGCAAAACTTCGAGGAAGCCGCCAAGATTCGCGATGAGTTGAAAGTCTTGAAGGAAAAGGAGGGCCTCGACAATGAATAAGTGGTACGAAAAGGCCGGCGAGCACAGCGATGTCGCCATTAGCACGCGGATTCGTCTGGCAAGGAACATTTCGAAGTATCCGTTTCCGTGCAAGCTGAACTCGAGTATGAAAATGGCCGTCATAGGCGACTTGAAAGAGGCTCTCTCGGCGGCTGACTTCGAGAACTATAACTTCAGCTGCATGAGCACCTCCGAGTTGAGCGCGATTGACCTAAAGAGCCTCGTGGAATGCCATTTGGTGAGCCCCGAGTTTATAAAGCCCGGCAAGGCCAAGGCGGTGTTTCTGTCGAGCGACAACAATGTGAGCCTTATGGTGAACGAGGAGGACCATGTGCGTCTGCAGGTGATGAGAGAGGGCTTGGCGCTCGACGAAACATACGCCCTAGCGGACGAAATCGACACAAAACTCGATCAAAATTTAAACTTCGCCTTCAGTGAGCAGCTAGGCTACTTGACGCAATGTCCGACAAACCTAGGTACCGGCATGAGGGCCTCAGTTATGCTGCATTTGCCGGCCCTTCGAAAGTGTGCCATGATTGAAAAAATTTCCTCAAGTCTCATAAAGCTTGGCCTGACGATTCGCGGCATCTACGGTGAGGGCTCCGAGCCAAAGGGCGATATCTATCAGATCTCGAATCAAGTCACGTTGGGCATCTCGGAGAAGACGGCCCTTAAGAACCTCAACGACATAACTTTGCAAATAATCGCGCAGGAGAGGAATTGTCGCGAGAAATTGGCGAAGAATATTCAAGTGAGTGACTCGATCGGGCGAGCTGTAGGCATCTTGAAGAGTGCCAAATTGCTGCCAAATGAGGAGTTTATGACGCTTATTTCGAAGGTTAGACTTGGCCTCGCGATGGGACTTTTGACCGGAATTTCATATGATATTTTAAATGAAATCACGATTAAGGCGCAGCCGTGTACGCTGATGAAAGACGCACCTGAGGAGCTTTCGGCGCTGCAACGGGATCAAAAACGTGCCGCGCTGCTAAATGAGCGCTTCGGCTGCGTGCAGCTGCTGTGATGGGGAGGACGACATTATGTATAGATTTAGTGGCTTTACGGAGAAGGCCAACCACGCGATGAACCTTGCGCTCTCTGGCGCCGAGGAGTTCGGGCACACCTACGTCGGCAGCGAGCACGTCCTGTTGGGTCTCCTCAGAGAGGGCAGTGGCGTCGCGGCAGTTGTGCTGGAGGAACTTGGCATTTTTGCCGACGACCTCGACAACCTAATAAAAAATGAAATGGGCGTTGGTCCAAAGACTTCGCTCAGCCCGTCGGACTTTACCCCTCGAACGAAGCGGGTCTTGCAAAATGCAGTCGTTCAAGCCGCTGGCCTTGGGCACAATTACGTCGGCACGGAGCATCTATTGTTGGCGCTCATCGCGGAGGCCGATAGCTATGCCGTGCGCTTCTTGAGTGAACTTGGCACCAACCCTCGAAACATCCTTGACAAGCTGAATGACAGTTTCGGTGAATATCAAAGCGAGTCGCAAATGTATGGCATGATGGGCGAGTCTTACTCGAGTGGGATGGCTGGTGGTGGCGCCTCGACGAAAACAAAGACTAAAACCTTAGATCAATTCGGTCGAGACCTAACTCAAATGGCGCAAAATGGCTCGATTGACCCGGTAATTGGCCGTCAAAATGAAATCGAGCGCGTAATTCAGATTCTCTCGCGCAGAACGAAGAATAATCCTTGTCTCATTGGCGAGCCCGGCGTGGGCAAGACCGCTGTGGCTGAGGGCTTGGCGCTGAAGATTGTTTCCGGCGACGTCCCTGAGCTGCTCAAAGGCAAGCGCGTTGTGTCTCTGGATCTGACTAGCATGATCGCCGGCACCAAGTACCGCGGCGACTTCGAGGACCGCATCAAGAACGCCATTGAGGAGGTCAAGAAGGCCGGAAATATTATCCTTTTCATCGACGAGATGCACACGATTGTCGGCGCGGGTTCGGCCGAGGGCTCAGCAGACGCGGCGAACATCCTCAAGCCAAGCCTGGCTCGCGGGGATTTTCAAGTCATCGGCGCAACGACCATAAAAGAGTATCGAAAGCACATCGAGAAGGATGCTGCCCTCGAGCGGAGATTTCAGCCGGTGACGGTAGGCGAGCCGAGCGAGGAAGAGGCCATCATGATTCTAACAGGACTTCGCGACCGCTACGAGGCGCATCACAAGGTGAAAATCACCGACGAGGCCATCTCGGCGGCGGTACGGTTGTCGGCGCGATACATCGCGGATAGATTTTTGCCCGACAAGGCGATCGACCTAGTCGACGAGGCGGCCTCGCGCGTGCGGCTGCAGGCCTACACGGTGCCCGACGATTTGCACGAGCTCGAGAACAAAATTAAGGAGCTTGACAAAGAAAAGTCAGCGGCCATAAATGAGCAAAACTTTGAGCGTGCGGCGAAGATTCGCGATGAGGAGAAAGCGTTGCGGCGGAGCCTGGAGGAACAGCGCAGAGACTGGCAAAATCAGCACGAGAACACCAATGGTGAGGTCACCGAGGAGGACATTGCGTACATCGTGTCGAACTGGAGCGGCGTGCCGGTGGTGCAGCTGACCCAGGCCGAAAGTGAGCGCCTCCTAAACATGGAGGCCATCCTCAAGGAGCGCATCATCGGGCAGGATGAGGCCGTGCAGCAGGTCGCCAAGGCCATCCGGCGCAGTCGCGTTGGCCTCAAGGATCCGAAACGCCCGATTGGCTCGTTTATTTTCCTTGGCCCGACTGGCGTGGGCAAGACCGAGCTTTGCAAGGCACTGGCGCAGGCGATGTTCGGCGACGAGAACGCGATGGTTCGCTTTGACATGTCCGAGTACATGGAGAAGCACACCGCCTCCAAGCTTATTGGCTCGCCGCCGGGCTATGTTGGCTACGACGAGGGCGGCCAACTGACGGAAAAAGTCCGCAGAAAGCCATACTCGGTGGTGCTCTTCGACGAGATAGAAAAGGCCCACCCCGATATGTTCAACATGCTGCTGCAAATCCTCGAGGATGGCCATGTGACGGACTCGCAGGGGCGAAAGGTCGACTTTCGTAACACTATCATTATCATGACCTCGAACGTCGGTGCGCGCCTGATTACCGACAAGCAAACTAGCCTCGGATTTTCGCTTAGCAGCAACGATACCGACAAGGAAAAACTGCGTGAGACCGTTCTTGAGGAGCTCAAAAAGGCCTTTAAGCCGGAATTCTTGAACCGCGTCGATGATACAATTGTGTTCAATAAGCTGACGAACGACGACATTAGGCGCATCGCGAAGAATATGCTCGAAAACGTAAAGACTCGCGCTCAAGCCCTAGACATAGAGGTTGTCTTCTCAGAGGACGCCATCGCTGCAATCTCCGATGAGGGCTTCGATCCGGTCTACGGTGCCCGGCCACTACGTCGCGCGATTCAGTCCAAAATCGAGGACAAATTGTCCGAGGAAATGCTCAAGGGAGCTGTCAAATCCGGCGAGAAGATTGAGTGCCTCTACGATGCCGAGCGTAAACAATTTGATTTCAGCAAAACTGCACTTGTAACCGTTACTTAACATACGTTAAGTAACGGTACAGCCCGAGGATACTCCTCGGGCTGTTGTCTGCATATTTATAAGGTAAGTCTTCTTGATTAGCCACCGCGGCCGCGAGGCCACAAAGAAAATATTATTTTCTTTGTGGCCCAGAGCTCAACGTTGTTGAGCTCTGGGCTGGCCGAAGGCCC
>JAZQMR010000046.1:0-8644 GCA_045543505.1 Acutalibacteraceae bacterium
TGATATCACGGCATGGAACAATAAATCAGACTTCTCTGGCAACTACAATGACCTCACAAACAAGCCGACGATCCCGACTGTTAACAATGCGACGCTGACTATTCAGAAGAATAGTACGAATGTCGCTACATTTACAGCGAACGCGTCATCGAATGTGACGGCTAATATCTCGGTTCCAACTGCCACCTCAGATTTGACGAACGACTCAGGATTTATTACGGGTATTACTAAAATAACTAACGCGGAAATAGACGCGATAATGGGAGTTTCATAACATGCAGGAAGATGAGTCCTACCTCAATAAGCGTGGGCTTACCCACTTCTGGGAGAACATTGACGCGCTCAAGCAGGACAAACTAACTGCTGGGGCTAATATTACTATCGCTAGCGACAATACCATTAGTGCGTCACAGCCTACGGTTAACAATGCGACCTTAACTATTCAGAAAGAGGGAGCTTCGGTCGGCACCTTTACTGCCAACGCCTCTACTAATTCCACCGTGAACATTATTGAGACTGATCCAACCGTCCCTGCTTGGGCTAAGGCTTCTTCTAAACCATCATACTCGTGGACAGAGATTACAAACAGGCCTACTATTCCGACAAAGACATCGGACCTTACGAATGACTCTGGCTTCTTGACGAACACCAATTACGCCACAGCCTCTACTGGGGGCGTGGTTAAAGTAGGTGGTGGCCTAGAGATAACTAATGGCGTGCTATCTGCTACTGGTGGCGGCACAGCCGATGCTGTGGAATGGGCGAACGTTCTTAACAGACCGACCGACGTATCCTACTGGACTAATGACGCTGGTTATATCACAAGCGCTGACTTGCCGACGGTAGGTAATGCTACGCTTACTATTCAAAAAAATGGCACCTCTGCTGGCACATTCACCGCTAACGCTACAAGCAATGAGACGATTAACATCACCGTTCCGACTACGGCTGCCGATGTTTCTGCCCTCCCTGCTTCCACTAAATATGGCGCTAGTATCGCGGTTAGTATTAACACTACTGACTACAAGGTGACGACCACCCTCAAAGACCAGGACGGCAACACGCTCGGCACGGCTCAGGTGATTGACCTACCACTCGAATCGGTTGTTGTTAATGGCTCGTACGACAGCACGAACAAGAAAATCGTCCTTACTCTCCAGAACGGTTCTACGATTGACATCCCTGTCGCTGACCTCGTAGCCGGGCTTCAGAGCGAGATTACAAGTACGAACAAGCTCGCCTCTGACTTAGTGGACGATACGAATCAGACGCATAAGTTCATGACCTCCGCCGAGAAGACAAAGCTCTCTGGTATTGCCACTGGAGCGGAAGTGAACCAGAACGCATTTAGTAATGTCAAAGTTGGTTCGACCACCGTGGCCGCTGATACGAAAACCGATACTCTTGAATTGGTTGCCGGTTCAAACGTTACTCTTACCCCTGATGCCACGAATGACAAGGTGACTATTGCCGCCACTGACACTACTTATAGCGACGCTACCACGAGTGCACATGGCCTCATGAGTGCAGCTGATAAGACTAAGCTTAATGGCATTGCTGCCGGCGCAGAGGTGAACGTCCAAAGCGACTGGAGCGTGACAGATACCTCTTCCGATGCGTTCATCAAGAATAAACCCACCATCCCAACAGTCAATAACGCCACTCTCACTATTCAGAAGAATGGTACAAACGTCCAAACCTTTACTGCTAACCAGGGGACTAACGCGACTGCTAACATCACCGTACCTACAAAGACCAGCGACCTGACCAATGATTCTGGGTTCTTGGATTCTGTTGCGTGGGGCGATGTTACTGGCAAGCCTACTTTTGCGACGGTAGCTACAAGCGGTAGCTATAATGATTTGAGTAACAAACCTACTATTCCGGCTGCTCAAGTTCAATCTAACTGGACGCAAACGACCACTACAGCTGTAGATTACATTAAGAATAAACCGTCACTTGCCACAGTAGCCACTTCTGGTTCATATAACGACTTGAGCAACAAGCCTACTATTCCAGCCGCTCAGATTCAGAGTGACTGGACTCAGACTACGACCACGGCTCTTGACTACATCAAAAATAAGCCAACCCTAGCTACCGTTGCTACTTCGGGCAGTTATAACGATCTCAGCAATAAGCCAACTATCCCGACAGTAAATAACGGCCAACTTACTATCCAAAAGAATGGTACAAATGTAGCCACCTTCACTGCTAACCAGTCTGGTAATAGCACCGCTAATATTTCAGTACCTACTAAGACATCTGATTTAACGAACGATGGCGCCGATAATACTTCGACCTATATCGAAACCGATGACGCTCAGAAGTTCGCTATTGGACAAGGTTCTACCAACCCAGTCTTTGACGATATGACGCCAGTTAGGACGCTAGAGTGGGATATTGCTACGGCCGCCTACCGTCCAATCTATACGATTGCAAACACCGGCTGGACCTATGTCAACATGGACATCACGATTGCATACCGCATTACAGTGACTGGAACAAATATTCACCAAGTGATGGACGTGGTTGACCGCTGGCATAACCCGGTCAGCTATCCTATTTCGAGCGTGTTCATGCGTACCCAATCCACCTCAGCCGCCACCACGGGTATTAGATACCTACGCTCGGTTTATCCGGTCGCCGCCTACCTAAACAACTCGACATACCCGCTCGGTATGGAGATTTATCCATACAACGCTACCGCCCGTCACATTAAGATTGAAGTGTTCAAGGACAACTCTAGCGTCAACTGGAACACGACATTAGCTTCCGCCCCAATTTATGTTAGCGCTACCTACAATAGTTATAACTCGATTGAAACATACACTAACCGCGGATGGAAGTTCCGCCAACCGCTTCAGATGTATGCAACAAATGCTGGATACGCAAGCTATATCTCTGACTTTGAGGCCGTGAATGTCGCTGCTGGGGAAATAAAGACCGGAGCAACAGCGTTAGTCGCTGGACATTATGCCTTCTTGGCAGATGACGGCCTAGTATACGATATTAGCAATACGGCCAAAAATATCGCCATGGGCGAATCAAAAGTTGGTTTTATGAATTCGGCGGTGGCTGCAAATACGGCTATTAGCTGGACGTATTGGAGGGCTATTTCGCGTCCAAATGCTACTCAGCTCGGGTATATTAACCATGACACCTTTGCCTTAGGCGACAGAGCGTTCTTGCGCTGCACTATGGATTCATCGGGCAATATCCACTCGGACAACTACCTATCCAATACAATGAGCGCAGGGTACACTTGGATGCCATTCGGCTGGGCACGCTCTGCTACTACGCTTTATGTCGATACTCGTTTCCCAATGTTCTACACCTTAGACGCTAACGGAAAATTAACCCATATCAATGGCAAAGAAGTGGCCGGGTCGGAGGCGACCTCGGTAGCGTGGAATGACATTACCGGAAAGCCGACCTTCGCTACTGTCGCTACATCTGGTTCGTACAACGATTTGACTAATAAACCGACTATCCCCGCTGCGGTAACCGTAGATTCTGCCCTATCCTCCACTTCGACCAACCCAGTCCAGAACAAGGTAATCAATACAGCTCTTAGCGGTAAGCAAGCCTCTCTTTCGACCGCACAGTTAAACGCCGCGAACTCTGGTATTACTACAGCTAAGGTAGCGACCTATGACGGGTACGCCACCTCTATTGCCGACCTTCAAACGGAGAAGCAGGACACCTTAACCGCCGGCGACCACATCAGTATCTCTAACGACACCATTTCAGCTAACGGCTATGTCCACTCTGAGAACCCAGTCACCACCACCTCATCAACGGCAACCGTCACGGGTAGCATGATTGCAACTGGCACCATCACAGCAGATAAACTCGCGGCGGGTGCTACAATAAAGCTAACGTTGTCTACTACGGACATCGGGGAGGGCGCAGCCTTAGCAGCTAATACATTATATGGAGTATATCAATAATGGCAGAGTATATTAAAACACTTAAAGAAGATAACGGAGACATCACCTATCCCGTCACCCAGGCGGGGGCGGTGCTCCTCACTGGTGGGGGCGACCTCGAAACTACCCTCAACGCTAAAGCTACTCAGACATCAGTGGACGGGAAGATTAGCATTGGAGATGTGCAAGGTTCTGACCTTACGGCCAATGCCAAGACGACTATTCTGAATATGATTTATCCGGTTGGGTCCATCTTCATGTCAGCTACCATCACCACGGCGGCTGCTGTCGGTACTGCCCTAGGCGGTACATGGGTAGCGTGGGGTGCTGGCCGCGTGCCAGTGGGCGTGGACACCTCACAAACAGAATTCAACACTGTAGAAAAAACCGGGGGCGAGAAAACTCATACTCTTACCGAAAACGAAATGCCTGCGCATACCCACACATTTGGGGTAGGCTCGCAGGGTAGAGCTCAGTCCCAAACGTCCGGTTCGAGTGGTTATGCCTGGAACGCTGGTTCTAGGGACACGAGTTCTGCCGGTGGCGGCGCGGCCCACAACAACCTTCAGCCATATATCACATGTTATATGTATAAGCGAACAGCATAAGGAGAGAATATGCCAGTAAGAAAAGTTAAGAACGGGTACCAATACGGAACAACTGGGAAGGTATACCCGACCAGAAAACAAGCGGAGCGGCAGGGTGCCGCCATCCGTGCATCGCAAGCTAAGAAGAAATAAGGATAAACAAAATGGATTTCAACAAAAAATCGCCTTCGGACGGTCTTTTGTTATAATATACTCAAGCGCTAGGAGCTAGGCGCTCGTCTGTTGGTTATAAGCCCATAGCGAGACACGACCGATAAGCTCCGGCCACCGCCACCACTGGACTCTAATGTCGGTTAAGTGCGGTGGTTTTTTGTGATATGATGGTGGTGTAGGGGCGGATTAAGTTCCGTCGAAGACCTACCGTCCAGCGTCCGGCACGAGAGCTTGGGTTGAAGGAGAACACGTTAACACCATCTTCCAGGGAACGGACGACCCCTGGTTGCTTAGCAGGGAGATGCGGAAGCCGCATGCCAGCCTCATAAACTGGTTGTTAGTGGGAGCGTTACCCACCCCTGCAACCATATTGGCTAGTAATTCAATGGTAGAATGTCCGGCTGTTAACCGGAAAGTTACAAGTTCGAATCTTGTCTAGCCAGCCAAAAACATGCTATAATCGGAATAGCCTTGGTGATGCCCACCCTTACCAGGGCTTTTTTGTGATATAATGGTAACAGGTAACCATTCTGGGCCGCTCTTCGGGGCGGTTTTTGTTGTATGTTATTATAAAAATATGAGGGTGCTAGATACAGATTGTATTAACTACAAAGCTTTAAGATCAATGATGTCGAGGGGTATGCACAACGGTGCGTATTATTATTCTAGGGAGATAGTAGAGAATATTATCCCCAACGTAAAGACGGAACGACCGTGGGACACGCTTGGGATGAGAGGGTGCGGCACATATGATAACGCAATAGTTTTCATCCATAAGAACATCGACTTTAGCGCAACTTACAAATGGTTAAAACGATATAAAAATCTACTGCTCGTAGTATCTTCTTGGGCAACGTACGCCGCCGCACAGGACGCCGGGTATAATGTGATATTTCTCCCGCTATCAATAGACGTGGAATACGTGAAGAGATTTAAAACCGGGAAAACAAAGAGAGCGTGCTATGCGGGGAATAAGTGGCGATTTAAGGCAGATGACTTGTCGACTCTTATCCCAGAGGGGGTAGATTTTCCAGAAGAGGATTTGTCTAGAGAAGACCTGCTCAAGTTTATCGCGCCATATAAAGAGTGCTATGCAATTGGCAGGTGCGCACTAGAGGCTAAGGTGTTAGGATGCAAAATAAAAGTGTGCGACAGCAGATACCCGGACCCAAAGTTTTGGAAAGTAATAGACAATAAAGATGCCGCAAAAATACTGCAACGCGAGCTAGACAAGATCGATGGGGTTACTCGTTAGTGAGTTTATTAACGGCGTCGATAAGCTTATTGATAGTTTCGCATGCTTGGTCTGGTTGCGTGCGTAACATAACAGGGGTGATATGTGGTATGTTCATACCACTATTTTAACAAATATGGTATGATGGGGGCAGAATAAAAAAGGAGTAATACTTTCATGGAAGTAGAAAAAGTAACAACGATCTGGCAAGATGCGGTCGAGTTTATGAGCGCAGCTGTAGGCCTGCTTAATGACGAAAAGCAAAAAGAATATTTCACGAAAACTATTGATGCGTTAAAAACTGCGTCTGAGTTGGTCGGCGATTCTGAAGAGAAACTAGCCCGTCTATGCGATGCTGGCATTAAGTACGCAAACCAGCTCGCGTTTATTCTTTTCCGCCAGAACGCTTTGTCGGAAGAGCTTACCTCGCAGTTCAGACTATTAGTGACCCCAGAATACACCGCTGAAAAGGTCCGCGATTTCGAAGATGTCCGTCAATCGAAAATTGACTCAATCAATAAACAACAGCAAGAGGTTATGAGCGAGCAGAAAGACCTCGATATCTTCACTGCTGTTATCGCCGGCTTAAGCAAAGAAGAGGCCGAGCGCCGTATGGCTGAACACGAACAGCAGATTAAAGAAATGTCACAACGCTAGGAGATAAAATGGCCGGTGGAAAATGGTGGTACACAGACTCATCTGGGAAGCGACACCGTACTAAGGCTGGCGTAAAGCACGAGTACGAGAAATTCCAAAGTTCCGCTAAAGCAAAATCTGAGAGGGCGGCGCGCAACTCGGCCCGTCGATCTGCTCTCAAGAAGGGGCGCGTGCATAAAGGCGACGGTAAAGATATTGACCACATCCATGGCGTGTCGGCGGGGAACGCGCCATCGAACCTTCGCGTATTGACAGCACATGCTAACAGGGGCAGAAGGGAGAAAAGCCGAAAGCGCGGCAGCAAAAGGAGCCGTTCATGAACGAATACGACGACCCCTATATAATGCTCGCCCATCATCTGATTTCGAACCATACGCGGGCAGAACTTGAGCGCATCTTGGTGGACGATGACTTCATCTATAAGATGATTATTAAAGAGACTAGGCACCAAGATTTCTCTGGTGCCTTTCTAGATTGCATTATCCAAACAATCCTAGACAATAAACAACGGATGGAGATGTGTGGGCATCTAGACTTACTATCGCATTATTTCTTTACCAAGTTAGACTTACGTCGCCTGCGTAAAGAGGTGCGGCATTATGCAAAGATGTACGAGCTTATATAATTTTTTGTTAGCCAGCTTTTATCTCATAAAATAGAGGTATGAACAGCTGTAATTGTAATCCATGCAAAAAAGACTGCGATCCATGCAACCAAAACCCATGCGGCGGTTGCAAGCCAGCTCAGTATGATTGCTCGTTTAACATCGAGGCGAGCCCATACGACCCATCAACATGGCTTGTGACGCAAGGGTGCATGACGCATAAAGTGCATATTCCGAAGATGAACGAAACATGCACCGATATTTCTACGAACTTCTCCACGGCTAGCCTCACCTATAAAGGTGAATGTGGAGATACGACAATCACTGGACGCCAAATTGGCGAACTAATCAATCTCGATGACCTGCGCGACGTTGAGGCAGGAATGCCAGACTCGTGCGACATATTAGTGTTTGACCCCGGCTGCACGGAATGTAACGACGGTTGCAAACCAAAACCAGCCATGTGGCGCAAATATCATATCCCTGAAGCTGGCGACTGCGTAATTGAAGAAGATAGCGATGGTTACTACCGCGTCCTCGTGAAGGATGCCTGTGGGTGCATTCGTGAGTGCCGTCTACCTGTCGTACCAAATGGCAGCGCAATCATTAACTACGTTCGCGATTCCGTACCAGACGACCCAGATTTTCCATGGTATTATGGTAACTACAACGATACTATCAACCTTTACCTAGAACAGAACTTCCCCCAGTGGTTTGGCAAGTATGACCTAGAAGTCACCATTAACTATGGTATCCAGTGCGTACGCCCACACCGGGCTAAGAATGTGAACTTCCGCTCTCTTATCGTCCCAGTAGTAGAGGGGACTAGGCCTAATGTCGAGATGATGTCGTCTATCCTACAAGACGACTGCTCCACTCGTGACATCGACAACGAGCGTATTATCCCATGGGGTACAAAGTCTATGCGCGGTTCATTCACGTTTATCGTGCCAAAGGGGAAGGAAGCTTATCTGCACCATGAATTCCGCCTTCGAACCACGGATTCGGGGGCTGGATATTGGCTTGACAGTGCCTATGACGGCAAGAAAGTCCCTGACGATATCGCTGGGCAGGTTGATGCTATGCCGCACAATGCGTCTCGTCTAAATGCGTTGCAGGTGATTGTCAAACCAGCAAGGGGCGTAGTAAGCTTTGATCCGGTGAAAGATGCTGATCGTACTCAGCTCGACGATCCAGAAGATTTATATCCTAATATCGCATAAGGAGGGTAAATGGCACAAGCTCCAATCATACGGTATGATGCGCACATAATCTCGCCTGGCTATAATCTCCAGGTTACATCTAGCGGCGGAAGTGTGACCGCGACTTATGACGACTACCCGACCGATGCTAGTGGGGTTGTGGCGCACTGCACCTTGTCTATCTCTTACACAAATGTCCAATGGGCCATTAACAACGATAATTCTGTTACTGTAACCGGCAATATCTCTGGCGGAAC
>JAZQMR010000047.1:0-1610 GCA_045543505.1 Acutalibacteraceae bacterium
TCCGGGGGTGGCCGAAGGCCCCTACGGGGCCTTCGGGGCCTCGCGGCGCCCTAGGGCTAGATGTCATCTCGATAGAGCGGCATAGACATACATCTGGGGCCTCCTCGACCGCGGGACAACTCAGAGCTAGGCATCTCCAAAACGGTCAAGCCATTCTCCTTCAAGATCGCGTTCGTCACGTCATTGCGCTGATAGACGACGACCTTGCCAGGGCTGATGCACAGCGTGTTCGAGCCGTCGTTCCATTGCTCGCGCTCCCCGACGATCTTGTCGTCGCCGCCGCACGGAATCAATTGGATTTTATCCTTTTTCAAGGCAGTTGCCAAGATATTCTCGAGGCTCTGGTCTATCTCGCGAATATCCAAATCATTTTTGCCCTGGCCGCGCGTAATCTTGTAGACCTTGAGCACCTGAGTCAAGCCGTTGTGGACGGTAAACTTGTCGTAATCGACTTGCGTGAAGACCGTGTCGAGGTGCATCATGGCGCGATTATTAGGGATATCGAAGGCCAAAATCTCGTTTATCGAGGTGTTCTCGTGGTTAAAGATGTTTTTCGCGAGAACCTCGATGGCATCGGCCTTTGTGCGCTGAGAAATGCCTATGGCCAAGATTTCGGAACTCAAGTTTAGGATGTCGCCGCCCTCGATATAGAAGGGCTCGTAGCGGCTGTAGTAAAGGTCAACCTTATCCTTAAAGTCGGGGTGGTGCTTGAAGATGTACTCGCCGTAGATGGTCTCGCGGCGGCGCGTCAAGAAGCGCATGCGGTTTATGCTGACGCCATTTCCAATGCAGGCAAAGGCATCGCGTGTGAAGTAGAGGTTCGGCATTGGGTTGCAGATGAATGCCGATTGCCTTGAGAGATATTCGCTTAAGGTCTTGTGTCCTGAGGCCTTATCTACCAGCTCGTCGCGATTAACGCCCTGCATAGTCTTGAGCACCAACTCTTTCGAGTCGTCGTACTTGCTGAAGAACTCGTAAAGCAAGGCTTGGTACTTCTCGGAGTATATGCCCGCCTCCCGTATGAATTGCCTTAAGAATTGTTCTCTAACCTGCGGATCTCTTAAAGTTTCCGCAACTAGATCCTCTAAATATACGACTTGTGTGCCGTTTTCCTGCAAGATTTCTGCAAATTTATCGTGCTCCTCAACGGCTATCTTCAAATATGGAATGTCATCGAAAAGCAGCTCCTCCAAGGTGTCCGGGGTTAGGTTCAAGAGTTCGGCGCCAGGTCGATGCAGAAGGACTTTCTTCAGCGGACCTATCTCACTTTTTACGTTTATCAGCATTGCAAACCACACCTTTCGTTAAGTATGAATACTATATTTTGTGCATTTTTCCCGCGTTAATACACTCTCCTTCAATATACAATTATAAAAAGTCGTTTTCTGTCAATTCATGGGACGGTTTTTACTTTTTTTAACACAAAATATAGCCAATTTAAGTGCGACCCTAAATTAAGCAAATTATAATCAAAATAATCGTAGAGGGAATCTTTATGTGATTTTCCTCCACGAGAGATGTTTCATGTTGAGTTTTGTGAGTGTTACACAAAAAACGTGCTTGCACAACGGCCGCGAGGCCGCCAAAACTCTTTGAGTTTTGGCGTACCC
>JAZQMR010000048.1:0-4620 GCA_045543505.1 Acutalibacteraceae bacterium
TGAGTGATTGGCAGCCGAAGGCCCTGTGGGCCTTCGGCGCCTCGCGGCCGTCAGATGCTGGCTTAGGGCACTCCCCTGTTTTTCGGATCCGATATCATGTAAAATAGAGATATGATGTTAAGATTTCTTCTTGGAGGCTTATGTGATAGACTTTAAAAATTTGTGCAAAAATTGTATGAGCGATAAGGGTGACTTAAAGCGCTGCCCTTTTTGCGGGTACGTTAATAACTCGACGAAGAATGAGAATTTGATTTTGCAGGGTAAATATGTACTTGGCAACAAAATTTCTGAGAATGCCGAGTCTATTTGTTATATCGGATTTGACGCAAAAAACAACTCAAAAGTTCATATTCGGGAGTTTTTCCCGCGAGATATTTGCTTTCGCGCGGAGGATGGACAAACAGTATCGCCGAAGGAGAGCTGCCAGGACAAATTTGAGCACTTGAAAAGCGATTTTTTGAGTTATTTTCGGATGTTGGCGAAGGTGCGAGACGTTGAGGCCATTGCTTCGGTGTACGACATTTTCCGCGACTACGGCACGATGTACGTTGTCTCTGAGTTGGTGGAGGGACTTTCGCTATATGACTTGATTGAGCGCAATCAAAAGCCGCTCGACTGGGAAGCTGCAAAAATTTTGTTTATGCCCGTTGTTTCAGCTTTTGGTAGGCTTGAGCAGGCTGGAGTTTTGCACTTGGGAGTAACGCCGAAATCTCTAATTGTCGGAAAGAACGGCAAGATTTATGTATCGGATTTCTCAACGCGGAACTTGCGGCAGAGCGGAGTTTATTCGACTTTTGAGTTCGAACGAGGCTTTACCGCGCCAGAACAATACATTAAAAATTGCGAGTTGACGCAGGCCACAGACGTGTATGGTTTTGCCGCGACATTGTTCTTCGCGCTGGTCGGCTTTGCGCCAAAGGATGCCTCGGAGCGCAGCGTTGATGATAGGTTGCTCATTCCGGTACGGCTGCTCAAAAATATCCCGCCATATGTCGTTTCGGCTATCTCAAATGCACTTAAGGTCAGCGCCAAACAGCGCACGCAAACCTTTGAGGCCTTGCGTGATGAGCTGACGGAGACCTCGGCGAAATACTTGAGTCGTGACGATCTTGATTTGCAAAGAAGTGCACCTGTAACTAAACGCAACAAAAGGTATAACCTTAGATGGATTATCTGCTCGGCTGCGGTTGGGCTGGTTTTGTGCGTTGCGATGTTTGCGCTTTTTATGAGTAAAAAAAATGCCGGTCAGAGCGAAAACTTGCCAGTACAAAATGAGTTTTCTCTCCAAGAGCCGACAAACGAGGACAATATAATTGTTCCGGACTTGGTGGGGCAGGACTTCGAGAAGGCAAAGACTAGCAGTGAGGCTGGCGACTACAACATTTTTCTCTCTGAGAAGGTCTTCAACGACGAAGTCGAGGCCGGTAAGATTGTCTCGCAAACGCCCGCGCCGGACACCTCGGTGAGGAAAGGTGCGAACATAGTCGTTACGGTGAGCAAGGGGTCAAAATATCGCGCGCTGCCGGAGATAGAGGGCCTTTCGCTGTCGCAAGCTGCTGCAAAGTTGTCCAAGGAGGGCTTTGTGCCGGTGCAAGAGAGTATCTACAATAGCAGCGTCGAGCCGGGGAGTGTAATTGGCTACAAGGGCCGCGAGGCTGGCGAGAAGGTCGAGGCCGGCGCGGAGGTTACAATTCTCGTCAGCAAGGGGAAGATTTAGAGAGTGCCATGATTGCGAGGTCGTCTCTTTAGCCGTTGTGGCCGCGAGGCCACCGAAAATAAATATTTATTTTCGGTGTATCCAAGAACGCAACAATGTTGCGTTCTTGGGTGGCCGAAGGCCCGTAGGGCCTTCGGCGCCTCGCGGCCTCCAACGGCTTGATTAGGGAATTCCCTCTCTACCGGAACAGAAGATGCACCATGAGCACGGACATGATGAAGCTGGTGAAGTCGGCGGTGAGGGCGGCCGGGATGGTGTGGCGCGTGTTTTTCACTCCGGCGGCGCCGAAGTACACCGCAATGGCGTAGAAGGTCGTCTCGGTCGAACCCATCATCACGGAGGCAACGCGCCCAGGAAAGCTATCTGGGCCGCAGGACTTAAAAATTGAGTCGACAAGAGCCAGGGCTCCGCTGCCAGAAATAGGCCGAAGAAGCATGAGTGGAATGGTTTCCTTCGGGATGGCGCTTAAGTTGCCGATGGGTGCGAGCAAGTATGTGATGATGTCAAAGGCGCCGGAGGCGCGAAGCATCGAGACTGCGACAATTAGACCAATGAGTGACGGCGCGATGGAAACCGTTGTCTCGAGGCCTTCCTTGGCGCCAGCAAGAAAACTATCAAAAATCGGAACCTTCTTGGCGAAGCCGAACAGGATGATGAAGCCGATGATGCACGGCATTATGTAAAAGCTGAAAGAATTCACGTGGACACCTACTTTTCGAGGACTTTGGCCAGGATTATTCCCACGATGAGGGCTGTTGTGGAAGCAATCCAAATCGCTGGGACAACATCGAATGGGGAAGTCGAGCCGTATTTTTGGCGCAAAATGGCCGTCATTGTGGGGATAAGCTGGATGGACGCTGTGTTCATTACCGTGAAGATAATCATGCTGCGGGTGGCAACGCCTGGCTTTTTATTTTTCTTGCTCATTTCCTTCATCGCGGAGATGCCAAGAGGTGTTGCGGCGTTGCCTAGGCCAAGTATATTCGCCGTGATGTTCATGCAGATTGCACGCATTGCTGGCCCGTCTTCTGGGAGGTCATTAAAGAGACGCTTGAGTATGGGCTTGAACAGCTTTGCAAGTAAATATGTAATGCCGCCTTGGTCAGCGATTTTCAACAAGCCCGTCCACAGGGCCATCATGCCGAGCATTGAGATGATAAGGTTAGTGGCATCGGTGGCACCAGACATGATGGATGCGGACAGGGCCTCGATATTTCCCGTGCAAATCGCGCACGCTATACTGACGATAATCATAACTCCCCAGATGTAATTTAGCACGTCATCACCCTTTTCCTTTATTTGATAGGAGTGCCTTTTTTAGCTGCATCAAGCCGCGCCGCGAGGCGCCGAAGGCCCGTAGGGCCTTCGGCCAGCCCGGAGCCCAACAAAGTTGGGCTCGGCGCCACAAAGAAAATATTATTTTCTTTGGCCTCGCGGCCGCAGCGGCTGATCTGAAGAATTTTTCAAAAAGGATACTCCGTCTCTGTTATACAAAAAGCATATTCTTGTGCAAGGCTAAAATATTCGAATTACCAAATATTTACTTGAAAAATATGTTTGACAAAAATGTAAGAAAATAGTATTATTGCTTTAATATCTAAACAATTGCGATTCAAATCGACATACCAGAAAGGACAGTGTTCAATGAAATCAACTGGAATCGTACGCTCTATAGACGAATTAGGTCGTATCGTTTTACCAATGGAACTCAGAAAAACTATGGATATCAACAGCAAAGATAAGCTTGAAATATATGTGGATGGAGACTCAATTGTTTTGAAAAAGCATCAGTTCGCTTGTAGTTTTTGCGGCTCGTGCGAGGATGTTGTCAATTTTAAAGATCATTGTATTTGCAAAAATTGCGTAGAAGAGTTGAAATCAGATAAAGAGCGGCGTATTGGCTAAAATGGCATTGCAGAATTGAAATCATAAAGGTCGCGAGTTAATATCGATGACCATCTGACTGAGGGGGATCGCGACGATCCCTTGATTTTGTTTATAGACGATTTTCTTGGTGAACTCGCAAAGGCAGGCCTGAATATAGGCGAACGTCAGCGGAATAGGAATTATAAAGATACTCGCAAAAAAGTAACTCCAGAGCGAGAAAAGCAGTCGAGTGAAGTCTTTATTATTTGTGCGGAGAAGATAATTGGAGCTGTGTATTATCGAGAAGGGATTTTTTTCTGGGTTCATCACGAAGAGAAATTTTGCTGGGATTTGCATAATAAGGCTTTTGAAGAAGAATATTGTAGAACTTAATATCGTTACCGCAGAGGCTAAAATTAAAAGCCGGATGAGAAGTTGACCATCTTTTGGGGCGCCGTAGACTTTGTTGCAGGCGAAGAGAAATGTTCCCACGGTTGGCGCGAAGTACAAGATGAAAATTATGCTAATGCGCACGATTAGCAAGACCTCAAAGATGATTACTCGCGAGATGGAGCGGAAATTTCTATAATAGTGAAATACGGTGAGTAGGGGAGACGCGCGGTCTTTTTTTGTCTCGCTGAGCCACAAGTAAATGCCCATTTTCAGCGGCATGAGAATAAGAAAGGTGAAGATTAGTACGCCGAAAAGCAAGTAGATGAAAATGCGTTGGGAGTTTGTCTTTAAAATGTTAAGGCTGACATAAAATGTTGCGATGCCAACGCCGATTAAAAGTACATTTGTGGCAAGCTTTATGAGTAAAATTGCGATCAGTGTTTTAAAATTAGCGCCCTCGAAGATTTTTCGGGCGTCTTTTTTTAGTCCTTTCAAGTTTATCCCTCCGGGGGCAATTTGGAAAGAGTGCCTCGCTTGAGTTTTGCTCTCGTTAAACAGCTTCTGCGTGGCCGCGAGGCCAAAGAAAATAAATATTTTATTTTCTTTGTACCCCTAGAATTCAACAACGTTGAATTCTAGGGGTG
>JAZQMR010000049.1:0-3393 GCA_045543505.1 Acutalibacteraceae bacterium
ACTTTCTCGTTGCTTCTTGTCCCAGATGGAATTGGTGTAGGTCTTGAAGTTGACCTTACAGCCTGTGTACTCTCTGCGTTCCCAAATGGCAACAATTGTGTTGCTGCACCATCCATAGGGATTCTCAGGTGCTGTGTTGGGACTCTTGATGCCAACGCTGTCCTTGTAGGCGGTAAGGGTGAGAACTCCCTCTGCCTTGAGGTGCGAAGGGCCTCGTCTGTTCATGCATATCTCAAAGATGCGTTTCATAATTGATGCCGCTTCGGGGTCAACCAGCCAGGTTTGCTGATTCTTCTTGTCTTTGATGTAGCCGTAAGGAACATTAGTGGTAAGCTCTACACCACGTTTACCCGTTGCTTTCTGCACAGCACGGATTTTGCGACTGGTATCCTTGGCGAAAAACTCGTTGAACCAGTTCTTGATACCCGCCATGTCGCACTCGGTACTGTTCATGTCGATGGAATCGAAGTGGTCATTGATGGTGATATATCGAACATTGCATTTCGGAAATACGATGTTGATATACAAACTGGTCATCGCAGAGTTTCGTCCAAGTCTCGACAGGTCTTTCGTGATGATCGTACCCACACGACCTGTTTTGACCTCTGCAAGCATCTGCTGAAAACGGCATTGCTAAATTCCGGTATATGCAAGCGAAAACCCTGTAAAATCAAATTCTAAAAAACTGCATAAGTAGCCGTTTATTTTAACTTTTACCGTTTGTAAAAATCGCAGCATGTATGCAACGTTAGCAATGCCGAAAATTTTAAGAAGCGTTGCTAAAAACCGATACACAGAGTAAAATAGAAACAAGGATAAAAAACTTAAATGCCTGAAATGCGGGAGCGAAAAACGAGTAAAAAGCGGATTTAACAACAAAAAACAGCGATATTTGTGCAAAGAATGTGGATGCCATTACACAGTAGAACAGCGCGGCTATCCAGAACATGTCAGACGAAAGGCAATACAGTTGTATTTGGAAGGAAATGGCTTTAGGAGAATCGAAAGAATACTTAAAGTTAGCCATGTCTATGTCATAAACTGGGTAAAAAAGGCCGGCGCAAAATTAGAGGAAGTCCCTAAAAAAGACGAAAAAGTCGAGATTTTGGAGCTCGATGAGTTGTGCATAAATTTTTAAAAAATATCTGGCTCTGGATCGCAGTAAACCGCGCCACAAAGCGGATTGTCGGCTTTCAAATCGGAACGCAAGAAATGGGAATGCCTTAGTCGAACATTTAAATAAAACTCGAGAGACAAAATGCGGATTCCAGGTGCGGAAAATTCTTTTTAGCACAAGCAAGTAGATTAAAAACATTAACGAAAATTTTGAATACAGCTTTCATTGTCTCTATAGATCTGAAAAAGCACATGGACCGGTGATATAGAACCGGAATATAATGCCTCAAGTCAAAATTTATACCATTGACAGTGAAGGTCTGGCTTTTGTTTTTTAGCGGAGTATGAGTGCCTTCATAGCTTACTTCTGCCTACGCCGAATACGCGTCAGAGTAGTATTGACGCGCCTGCACAGAACGCTCAACTAAACGCTGAATCCGCTCTCGACTTTTATCGAAAGCGATATAATAGCCTACAATTTGACGCTTATCTCTACTCACAAGTGTCATTTACGTAAACCCTGTTTTTTCTCTCGACGAAGCTGTACAGCTTGTCCTTTTCGATGACTTCCACTCGCTCGTTTGATATCTCTTTTTTGCTAGACTGTGTCACTAATAAAACTTAGCTACATTGCACCGGTAACAAATAGAATTATTGATGAAAATAGCAATACTCCTCAAATTGCGAAAGACAAAATTATCATCTTCTTTTTAAAAGAACGACTTCCTTAATTACCACAAATTTTCTTCTTGCAATTTTAAATACCGATATTAATTTATATTAAAATTTGATGTTAATGGGATTGATTTTTGTTGATTCCGGCGACGCGCGTCACAGTTTTATTGACGACACGTTTTAGCTTTTTAATCCAGTTGTAAACTGTAGATTTATTTATGACGATTATTCGGCCAACCGTTCGTCGCAGTTCCTTTCATAAAATGTTGCTATTGATTTTTGCTTGAACTCCTTGGCGTAACTTAGCACCGTTATGAGCTCCCTTTTGCAATTTTTACATTGAAATTGTTGTTTTCCGTGCGGCTTGCCGGCTTTCCGGATTTTACCATTTCTACATCTCGGGCATTTAATATTTTATATGTCTGCGTTATATCTTATTATCTGTATTTTTGGCACTCTCCTTTCGCCTCTTAACTTGCTCTAAATTTGCACTTGCGATATAATAAACTTTAACTACAAAACTCGACGGGTGGCGAAACAACATGAGTACGGACTTTTTCGTAACGCTGACCACAATCATCAACGAGATACCGCTGAGCATCGCCTTTTTGGCCGAGGATCCCGATAAAGTGCTAATTTCTGAGCGCAATGTTAACCGGTTGGGCCTTGAGTTGACGGGCTTTTTTGAGTTCTTCAAGCCCGATCGTTTAGTCATAATGGGCAGCACGGAAAATTCGTACCTTTCGAGCCTGACGTCGGAGGCGCGTTACAAGGTTTTGGATGACATTATGGCGCATAAGCCGCCGGCAGTGATAGTCACTCGAAATATCGAGCCGTACCCGGAGCTCATTCGGGCTGCAAAAAATCACTCTGTCTCCGTATTGCGGACGGTGGAGAGCACCTCAAGTTTTATCCCGAGCATCGTTGAGTTTTTGGACGTTAAGTTGGCGCCGCGTATCACTCGGCATGGGGTTTTGCTCGAGGTTTATGGCCAAGGGATTTTCATAACCGGTAACAGCGGCGTTGGAAAAAGCGAGACCGCTATAGAGTTGATTCAGCGCGGGCATCGCCTCATTGCGGACGACGCTGTGCAGATTCGTAGGATAAACGACAAGCGCCTCAAAGGTTCGGCTCCCAAGAATATTCGTCACTTCATCGAGCTGCGCGGCATAGGTATAATTAACGCGCGGCGCATTTTCGGTATGGGCGCGGTCAAGACGACCCAGGAAATCGACATGGTGATTAACCTCGAGCAGTGGGATAGTGCGAAAATCTACGATCGCATGGGCATGGACAACGAGTACACTGAGATTTTGGGCGTCGAGGTCCCGATTGTGACGATCCCCGTAAAGCCTGGTCGAAATTTGGCGATTATCATCGAGGTGGCGGCGATGAACAACCGACAGAAGAAGATGGGTTACAACGCGGCCAAGGAGCTGCTCGACTGCCTCGGAATGGACTACTCCGGCGACGATAGCTTGACGAATAACCAAATTACGCTCGATATTTAAAGTCGCAATAGGGGAGAGCTTTGATCGAGCAGCTGGGCGCCGCGAGGCGCCGGAGGGCCCGAGGGGCGTCGGGCCACCGATCACTCCAAGG
>JAZQMR010000050.1:0-4609 GCA_045543505.1 Acutalibacteraceae bacterium
TTTCATAATTGCATCCAACTCCTTCCCTTTTAGTCGCTAAGCTACGTCCAAGTAAAACTTGTACATCATTCCGGCAACCGATTTTTGCGCATTTTTAATCGAATTTACAGCCACAACGTCGCGCGGCAAGATTTCCTCGTATAATGCGTAAAAATTGTCGTTAGCCAAATAAGCACAAGATTTCCCGATGTTCTCTACGGTATTAAGCTCGTAATATCTGAACTCATTCCGCAGCAAGGACGACGTAACTTCAGCTTGAATTTCCTTGCATCTGTCCTCGAAGCCAACATGGAACGGAAGATTAAACGCAGAATCGAATACATCTTGGTTGTTCGTGTGCACCGGCGTGTTTAGGTCCTCCAAGTAGTGCAATGAACGTCCAAGCGCCTCCATGGCAGCCAGCCTATCGCCAGCCTTAAAGTATGTAACCGCGTTGTTGTAGTGCATCTTGCACCTCGCTAGGGCAGAGTCGTCGCCACCCATGAAGTTCTGCTCGGTGGCCGGGTTGTAAAAGTGATACATAAATGCGCCATCGACCTCGTCTTCATCCGGCTTCGTACAGAAGGTCATGATTTGAGCCCTGTCCTCCTCCGTATAAAACTCCGAAAACTTTTCTCCCAATACAGCGTCCACAATGCAAATTCCTCTCTGCGTCGTGTATATGTGCGTGTCCGAGGAGAATGCCGAGGCGGTAAATCCTGTCCCGACAAAAGCCATCATCGCGCTGACCATACACGCGCACACCCTTTTCGTAAATAACCTTTTCATTCTCAACACCCTTTCTTTAAAATAAAATTTCTTCAGTATCTAGAGCCCATTCAACTTGACCACCCCCTTTAAATTTCTTCTCGAGAAAATACATGAAAATAAAGTTGCAAAAAAGCTTTTTTCAGGTATATTGTAGCGTCGTGCTTAGTTTTTGTCAATCGATAGGATGTTTTGTTGGCAATTATTTCACGCGATCGTTCCCGTCAAAATCAGCCCTCCCACTAATCCAAAAAAATTTTTAATTCTTGTCCCGAACAATAAAACCTCGCAAAAAAATAAAGGCAAGCTTTCGCTTGCTCGCTTACGTTGATTCCTATAGATTTTGATGTTAATATACAAACTAGATTGGTTAAGGTTAAATTAGGAGGAATATTGGGTTAATGAGATCAGCGTTACTGCTCGAAGCGCCGCGTATTTTAGTTGATTTTCTTGGATATATGCAAACGGTAAAAGGGAAATCGCCTAAAACTGTCGATGAATATTATGTGGATTTGCGAACATTTTTTAGATACATAAAATACACCAAAAAGCTTGTGCCGGAGAATATTTTATTCGAAGAAATCTCGATAAATGACATCGATATAGACATTCTAAAATCTATTACGCTAACCGACTTGTATGAATACTTAAATTACTTGCTAGTTGAACGCAAAAATAATGCGGCGACACGTTCTCGGAAAATCTCCAGCTTAAAGTCGTTTTTCAATTATTTGACGAACAAAGTTGGGCTATTAGCGATTAATCCAACCATAGAGTTGGACATGCCTAAGAAAAAATCGGCACTACCTAAGTTTTTAACCTTGGAGCAAAGTATCAACCTTTTAAATTGCGTTAACGGCCCCTATAAAGAGCGCGATTATTGCATTTTGACGCTGTTTTTAAACTGCGGCATGCGTCTATCTGAGCTAGTAGGGATTAACCTATCTGACATCAAAAGCGATAAAACTTTGAGGCTTACCGGCAAAGGGAATAAAGAGCGTATCGTATACCTTAATGACGCTTGTCTTAGCGCGCTTGAGCAGTACCTGAACGTTCGGCCTAGGATCAACTTAAAAGATAAAAATGCGCTATTTATAAGCAAGTTCAACAAAAGAATTAGCCCGAAAACAGTGCAATACATCGTAAAAAAGTATCTCGCGCGCATTGAGCTCGACCAACAAGGCTACTCCGTGCATAAATTGCGGCATACGGCAGCAACGCTGATGTATCAACACGGTGAGGTTGATATTCGCATATTAAAGGATATTCTGGGCCACTCGAACCTTGGCACAACAGAAATTTACACACATATTTCCAATAAGCAAATCGAGAGAGCCGTTTCAGCAAATCCTTTGGCAAAAATGAAGAGCAAGCAATAAGGGCAAAACAGCAGGGTTATAAATAGAATTTCTGGATGACATGATTATCTCTGTTTTTTTGTTATTGAATTCGCTTTTTACTTGTTTTTCACTACATAGTTAAGGACCAACAAAAAACGCAAACAAACAGTTTATTTGTTTGTGTTTTTTTCAATGTATCGTCAGTGCAATAAGTATATAAGCTTATTCCTCACTAACATTTAGCAAAATAAAAAATCGATATCGTGGAAAAGTATACTTAGTGGACTAGGAGGGGAAAACATTGAAAAATTTTTTTAAAAGTCTGGCGGTTGTGGCAGGTGCGGCGGCGTGTTTTATTTTAAGCTTCTGCGCGACGGCTGCACATCATTTGCCGGACAGCTATAGAATAACGCCGACGTGTGCGACGACTATGAATAAATTTTTGACGCTTAATCAGAATGGCGACTCGGCCATAACCGCGGACTCTCGCAAGGACGGCGTGCCAACCTACAGCGCGGACGTTTCTTTTATGAATATAATTCCAATAAAGCGGGTGAATATACAGAAAATCGAGGACGCATACGTGGTGCCCGGTGGCGACCCGTTTGGTGTGAAGATCTTTACGAAGGGTGTGATTATTGTTGGAATCTCTGACGTGAAAACTAGCGATGGTGTCGTTAATCCGGCGAAGCAAGCTGGCCTACAGAAGGGCGATATCATTTTGACGGTGAATAAAAAAGAAGTCAGCAGCAATGAGGAGCTAATTAAACTGGTGGAGGCCAGTAACGGTGAAGAGATGAGTGCGGAGGTTGTCCGCAATGGCATGAAGTATGAGGCAAAGATGTTGCCTGTGCGTGGCGAAGATGGCACATACAAGCTGGGCCTTTGGGTGCGGGACAGCTCTGCCGGCATTGGCACGGTTACCTTTTGGGACGAGAAAACGCATCTCTTTGGCGGCCTAGGGCACGGCATTTGCGACATCGATACCGGCGAGCTGCTGCCGCTTTCTCATGGCGATTTAATTAAAGTGAAAATTAACGACATCGCGAAGGGCATAAAGGGGAACCCAGGTGAGCTCAAGGCGTATTTCATTGAGTGCGAGCCGATAGGAAAGCTGATTCAGAACACGTACAGCGGCATCTATGGGAAGTACAGCCACGCGCTCTCTAGCAAGGAACCTGTGAAAATAGCGATGAAACAGCAAGTGAAAGAGGGGAAAGCTCAAATCTTGACCACGATAACGGGTACGACGCCGGAGCCCTACGACATCGATATAATTCACATCAATTACAACGAGGAGCTGGCAAGTAAAAATATGATAATTAAGATAACTGATGAAAATTTGCTTAGCCAGACCGGCGGAATTATCCAGGGGATGAGCGGGAGTCCTATACTTCAAAATGGCATGCTGGTGGGCGCCATTACTCATGTTTTCGTGAATGACCCGCAGAAAGGCTATGCTATTTTCGCCGAAAATATGATATCGAAAATTCAGGAAATGGACATCACAGATTATAAAAAGATTTCCTAAATCTTCCAATATTTTATTCTTGCCTCCAAAGATAAAAAAGTTATTTGGAAAGTATTGCCAGTTAAAAATGCATATGGTAATATATGGATACTGTCAATAACAACTGGAGGAAAAAAGTATGGGAACTCACTTTAAACTACTAATCGCGGAGGATTGTGAAGAACTCACTCGAGATGCGGTGTCAACTTTTGAGAAATTTGGGTTCGATTGCAAGTTTATTCAAAAAGATGGCTTGGCAGTCCTGGAATCTACACAAAAGTTTCATCCAGATGTCGTCATAATGGACCTCTTTATGCCGCGCCTCGACGCCATCGGCGTGATGAAATCTTTCGCCGAAGACGATAAATCTTTGCCGCTTTTCGTCGTAGTGTCGAATTTTAATAGCCCCGCCCTCGAGAAAGAGGTCTTGTCCGCTGGAGCATCGTACTTTGCATTAAAGCCATTTGACGTGAAAAACTTGGCAGAGAGGATTTTGGAAATGATTACGAATATTCATCACATCGAGAGAGAAAAAGCCGTCCCGATCCTGGACAAGGGGCTCGGCATAGAGTTTAAGGTTACCGAGATTTTGCATCAAATCGGAGTGCCTGCTCACATAAAGGGCTATCACTACCTGCGCGACTCCATTATTATGTCTGTTGAGAACCCCGAAATCATCAACGCCGTCACGAAACAGCTGTATCCGTCCGTCGCAAAGAGATTTTCCACTACGTCCTCAAGGGTCGAGAGAGCAATTCGTCACGCGATAGAAGTCGCTTGGGATAGGGGAGACGTTGACATTTTGAACTCCTATTTCGGCTACACGATACATAATAGCCGCGGCAAGCCAACTAACAGCGAGTTCATTGCGATGATTTCGGATAAATTGCGTCTGCAGCTCAAGAGCGCGAGCTAAATTTTATAATTTTTATACTGGTGCGCCCGTTAAAAATTTCCTCATGTTTAGCCGCCGCGGCCGCGAGGCCAAAGAAAATATTATTTTCTTTGTGGC
>JAZQMR010000051.1:0-2010 GCA_045543505.1 Acutalibacteraceae bacterium
CATCCCTTTTAGAATCTCATCAAGCCGTGAAAATCCAGTGTGTGAGCGATTTTCTAAATCTTGTCCATCGTTGCTGTAGACCTCAAAAACCTGTGTTCCGATGTCGCCAACAGTTTTCAATTGCTTTTTGTGTTGCTTTCCGCTTTTCTTTGCGGAAAGCAAAGCTTGCAAAAGAAACGATTTCGCGCGCGAGACCACAAGTAAACCAAAAACTCGATTCACGCGGTTTTTACGTATTCCCAGCATAGACATCTGCCGCGTGAGTGTGCTAATTGGTTGTACAAAGCTTCAGCGCGACGTAGCCTGCGCGGGCTCCGCGCCGCGAATTGTCCAGCGGGGTCACCCGCCTCACCTCTTTCTCTTCATTTTCATTACCAGCTGCTGGTACTTCTCTCGTACTTTCTTGCCCGATAGAATGTTGCTGCGCCAGAAGTTATCATTCTGGCTCCACTCTATTACTGCAGCTATATCATCAGCATCAATCTTGTCTATACGAAGCATTAAGTCAAAGTCTTTTGCCCATCGCTGGCGTTGATTCTCGCTTTGAGGAAACTTCGGTTCATTTTCTGCGATGCATTTTTCTAAGTATCTAGCCAACGCATAAGCATCACTGTTCGATTCAAAAATCTTTTTCTTACTTTTTTCTTTATTTTCGGAATCTTCCACGAGAGAATATATAAATTTATTTATATATTCTCTATTATCTGGTTTACTATCTGGTATTGGTTGGACATTTTTGTCACTTGGATTGGACTTATTGGTCTCGGTGTTTAAGATTTCCACAATATTCTGAGCTAGCGTATACCACAAGGTTTTATCATACTTTTCTCGATTGAATCGTGCTACATAAATAATATTTTTATCTCGACAACTTTTTACCACAGTACGTATTTGGCGTTGAGTCCAAAATGGAAAAACGTCCACAAATGACCTCATGCTATTGTATGTCCAATATCCACTAAACTGAATCGTATCACCATTTGAGTTAATCACCTCTGCCGTATGAAAATTGCGGTTGTCTATTTTATTTTTTTGTAACCACCAATACAAATTTTGAATAAAAATTGCTTCATTCACTCCATAAAGCTTTGCTATTTCTATATCAAACATATATTTCATATTGTATCCCTCATTAACTCCCTCCAATTTAATTTGCTTCTCCGCCAATCCTTTGTTTTTTTATCATCTTTTTCTAGTTTTGGCTCGAAAATTTTCTCAATGTTGTTCGGCAAAGCATAAACGTTTTTGCAGAAAAAAGAGCGATAAATGTAAATATAACCATAATAAGCTAACGTCCTAACATTTTTATCAAATGTATCTTTACCGATATTTAGTTCTATTGAAAACTCATCGCGGCTCTTAGAACATACACCACGTTCATCAAAACAACTATACAAATAGGCAAAAATCACTTTAGAACTAGTAGTCAAGCGCTTGTCGATCATAACCAATTTCAAAATATTCATTAAATTTTCCCTCCTCTAAAATGGCAAATCATCAAATACTGACTCACTGGCTTGTTGTATCTCTTGTTCAGTAATGATTTCACGAACAATAAAACCTTTGTAATACTTGCCGTCTTGCTGTTTTGAGTAATATTTTGCAATAATCCAAATTTCATCCTTTGGCTTGTACTCGCTCAAAATGCGCGTTGCAATCCCTCCAAATGCAGTGCAATCAGCGAATGTTGGCTTGTTCCATTCGTCTGTTCTTGGGTCTTTTCCGTTACTTAATTGCAGCGAAAACCTTATCCCATCCTGACCAACTTTTTTGAATTCATCGTAAATTCTGCCTCTGAAAATCACAGTGTTGACATAACAATTGCCGCTGTAGACTTCTTTTTCGTTGTCATAAATCTTTGTTGTTTTCATGAATTAACACACCTCATAATTTTTTATTAAAACTTTTGTTTCTGGAATTTCGGCGTACATTTTCTCGAAATAAACCCTGCAAATCTGCACGTCATCTCGATAAGCAAGGCCATTTAATGCGTCTAAAATAACTTTGATA
>JAZQMR010000052.1:0-1564 GCA_045543505.1 Acutalibacteraceae bacterium
TAACACCGGGCCTACCCGCGGGTAGGTCAGACCCCGCGCACCCTTTTGATAACACCCTGTAATCACGCATTCCGGTTAACCGAAATGCACCTAATCTGAAAGGAGATTTCACCATGGAAGAACTGATTACCCGTACCACCGCCGCCCCCGTCCGTACGTTCAAGGATGCCCGACTGAATGCCGCCGCCGAGAAGCTTCTCAAGCTTCATAGCAAAAGCGCGGGAACTATCTCTAAGGCCTACGAGACGGCATCAAGCGCGCTTCAGAACTTCAACCGCGAGGCCGCCGAGATTTTGGGCAAGGTTGCCGCCGAGAAGTCCTATACCCTTGACGGGTTTAAGGATATCAAGGACTTTGCTATCAACGGGTTGAACTTCGACCCGCGCAAGGTTTACACCCTTGTCTCCGCAGGCGCTATGTATAACGCCGAGAATGTTCATGAGAACGTTAAGGCCTTGTCGCCGGATAACTATGAGGCGGTGAAGTCTGTAGGCCTCGAGGCTCTTAATGCCGCCGCCGCTGACGGCGTTGATTTCGCCTCCATGACGCAAAAGCAGTTAAAGGAATACGCCGCCGAGCACAAGCCCGACAAGCCCCGCAAGCCCCGTGTTATGCCGCTCTTCGACATTACCATCTATGGCACTGACAAGGTGCTCTCCGGCTATAATAGCGCCGACATGGAGACGGCCTTGCGTGAAATGATTTCTCCCGAGTCTCCCGATTCCGTGGAAGTTCTCAAGCTTCCCAGCCTCAAGGAGCCCGTGGAGAACCTCTCCGGGGATATGCCCGTGGAACGTGAAGTCAAGCGCTTCCTCTATATGGGGAACGGGCGGACACTTGTTGCCGAGTTCCGCCCCGCCGTCAAACTCAAGACGGAGAAAGCCCGCAAGGCCGACAAGGACCGCGCCGACATGATCCAGCGAATGAGGGATAATGGCCTAAGCGAGGAACAGATTGCCGCCATCATCGGCTAATCTGTCAACCGAATCGGGATATCTGATACACCATATCAGATATCCCGATTTCAAGGCCCATGACCTAATCCACCACACAAGCTCACCTTTGATTTAGCGTAATGAAGTGAAATCCCGGACACTTTAATACGCTGAATCGCTACCGATTTAGTCATTCAAATCAGCAAATCGCTAAATCGCTAAATCGCTAAATCGCTGAATCACTAAATCGCTAAATCGCTGAATCGCTAAATCGCTAAATCGCTGAATCGCTGAATCACTAAATCGCTAAATCATCAAATCGTTAAAGGAGGCATTTTGGTTGACCGAACAAGAACATTTTGAACAACTCATGTTTGCTTATAGTGTGGCAAGCAACGAAATCCTGCGATACATCAAAGACCATATCATCAAGAACACGGGGGTTGAAAAAAACAACCCCTCGAAAAAAAATCAACCTTCCGAAAAAAAATCGAGGTGGAGCAGATTCGTCAAGAATGGATGGACGATGTGGTCGGCCTCGCATCCGAGTTCTTTATCAACGAAGATAGTTTCAACGAAAAAAACCTTTCCGAATTGATGATAAACACATAAGTCGGATCGTAGCCATG
>JAZQMR010000053.1:0-7645 GCA_045543505.1 Acutalibacteraceae bacterium
CCCAGTCGCTTTGAACATTAGCATTGGTGCCTGCTTCGATTCCGTCAAGTTTAGCCTTATCGTCAGCACTCATAAGTCCATCTGAGGCAGGCGTCGCAAGTGACGGTTTATTTTTGATATAGTCGTCTGCCTCAGTGTTTACTTGGGCCCAGTCGCTTTGGATATTAACATTGGCTCCTGCTTCGATTCCATCAAGTTTAACCTTATCGTCAGCGCTCATAAGTCCATTTTCGTCAGGCGTCGCAAGTGCCGGTTTATTTTTGATATAGTCGTCTGCGTCAGTGTTTACTTGGGCCCAGTCGCCTTGGATATTAACATTGGCTCCTGCTTCGATTCCGTCAAGTTTAGCCTTATCGTCAGCGCTCATAAGTCCATCTGCGTCAGGTGTCGCAAGTGATGGTTTATTTTTGATATAGTCGTCTGCGTCAGTATTTACTTGGGCCCAGTCGCTTTGGACATTAACATTGGCTCCTGCTTCGATTCCATCAAGTTTAGCCTTATCGTCAGCGCTCATAAGTCCATTTTCATCAGGCGTCGCGATATTATAACTTGATGTTGAATTAGAAATAGATACCGATACAGTGCTTAACAACTCTCCGTTTTGGTCTTTAAGGTTCAGCTTGGAGCCATTTTGTTCCAACATCGCACCGTACTTTGTGGTGGCCGGCAACGCACCAACTTGAGTAGCCGTTACCTCATGAGGGTTAAGTTTATCGGTAATGTGCGCATCTATTTTTTCTGCACTTTTTATAAGTTCCTGAAAAGCTGTAAGTTCCGATAGGCTTTCTTCTGCCGCTTCTCCAAGTGACGGTTGAATAAGTATGTTGATTTTTTTAGCAATCAAAGTTTCGCCGCTTTCAGACATTATATGTACCTCGCAGCCCTCTAAGAAACCAGGGACAGCAGACATTTGAGAAGTAAGCTCCAAAACGGCGATACCGTCACTTGGTTTGTCAACCTCCATGCGGTTAAACACTACGGTCCCATCTGGTTTCTTAGCTAAAAAGTTTACAGTTTTACCGGCCAGATCTATTGCGCCATCGTTGTCTCTTAGCGATATCGTAAGAAAACGGCTATCGACTTCGCCTTGAACGGCCATCGCAAACTCAGAATTATCCTTCCAAACATTGAGGGTTATATTTTTGTTTGTCATAAATGAAGTTCCTCCAGTGAAAATAAGTTTCACTAGAGGAATGAAATTTTGCAAAAGTTTCATTGTGGAAGGCAAAATAGGTTTTGGTGAAATTGGTGGGCGCATATATGGCTGCGATTTTTACAAACGGTAAAAGTTAAAATAAGCGGTTACTTATGCACTTTTTCAAAGTTTGATCTTACAAGATATTCGCTGCATGTACGGGGAGTTAGCAATACATGTCCCCAAAATGGTATAAAAGGACAGACCTAGTCGAACATCCTGGTGCCGCAAGTCGCTGAAGGCCAGATGCACTAAGCTCAAAGTTCTGGAATAAGGTGACCTCTGGATATGAAAGTCATATTGAGCTTTTTTATTTCTGCTGTTACAATAAGTGTAAGATTTATCAATTTGTGGCGAATGTGTATTTTGGGAGTGCCCCAAGCGAGCATTTTTCGTCGGATTAGCTGCCCGGCCAGCAGGCCGCGAGGCCAAAGAAAATATTATTTTCTTTGTGGCCCAGCACTCAACGTTGTTGAGTGCTGGGCTGGCCGAAGGCCCTGCGGGCCTTCGGCGCCTCGCGGCCGCCAGATGCTCGATTAGGGCACTCCCGTATTTTTGAAAACATTGCGAATGACCAGTCTTCGCTTTGTTGCTGAGTTTTTTTGCTGCTTTCATTGAAAAATGGGAAGTGCCCTTGAGAGTTGATTGATACTCTTATTGTGCAAAATTTATTGGCTCGAAAAAGCGTAGTTACGATATTTTCTAAATATGCTGATTTCAAATTTACAAGAGAACAATCCGCCCAACTGCACCTAAGGGGCGCTCCCGAAAAATGGTGTTTGGATTGTGTCAAAGTACCTAAAAAAAGACAGTCGGTTCTATGGAGGATGAAAAATGAGAATTGGGCACGGATATGATGTACATAGGTTGGTTGAGGGACGGCGACTTGTTTTGGGCGGTTGTGAGGTTTCTTATACCCATGGTTTGCTCGGGCATTCGGACGCAGATGTTTTGACTCACGCGGTAATGGATGCACTCCTTGGTGCGGCGGCCTTAGGAGATATAGGCCGCCTTTTCCCAGACAGTGACGTTGCTTTCAAAGGAGCCAATAGTCTTGACCTGCTGAAAGTTGTTTGCGAAAAAATTGTCACACATGGTTACAAAATTTCTAACATTGACGCAACGATTATTGCACAGAGACCGAGATTAGAACCGTACATTTTGAGTATGCGTACTAACATATCAAATGCGTGTAAGCTTGATATTTCACAAGTTAATGTTAAAGCAACTACCGAGGAAGGCCTTGGATTTACAGGTAGAGCAGAAGGAATTTCTGCCCACGCAGTCTGCATCATAGAGCAAGTCACTGATATATATTAGCCAACTTGAATGCGGCTAATATAAATTTCCTCAAGAATAGAAGTGCTTCTTAGCGCCATGCACTAAAAATAGGGCCGTTTTGGGGATGAGGAAAAGGCAAAAAGATTAAACTCATAAATAAGAGCTTGATTGCCATTTTTAGTTGTTTCAAAAATAAAAAACACGTCGAATAACGATGCAAACAAATTTTAATTCGCAATCAAATATAGTGCACTTTTGCTTTGGGAGTGCACTAATAATAATTTTATCCTTTTAACTGGAACGGACGCGAGGCCAAAGAAAATAATATTTATTTTCTTTGTGCCCCAGCACTCAACATTGTTGAGCGCCGGGTCGGCGCCTCGCGGCTTCCAGCTGCTCGCTTAGGGCTCTCCCATTTTCAAGTTGTTTTACTATAGGTTCACTTCTTTTTCTTAGGTGTGGGGAGCTCCTCATACATCGCATCAAAAAGTTTGGTTAAAAATTCCTTGTTGTCAACGCTATCAACCAACAGCATTTCTTTTGCTCCCTCATACGGCAATTCATACGATGCAGTTGGCGTCAAAGAAAGTGCTGATTTAACAGGTTTTACAAGCAATCGATCGTCATAAATTCCACCGATAACTTTGCCTCGATAGTAGAGAATGTATTCGCCCATCATTGCTCTGTATGTTATTTCTTCTAATTGGGACAACTGTTCCAACACAAAATTCAAATAATCTTTACTTGATGACATGTTACACCTCGTAAAATTCAAGTTTGTCTAACGTATTATATCACATAATTTCAAGGAGCTCAAAACAAAAATCACGACGGTTTCATATCAAACCATCGTGCTAATATGAAGAATGTTGATAATAATGATACGGTTTCAAAAGGTTTCACTTTTTTGAAACCCTGTATGGAGAAAATGAAACCATCATGCAGAAAATGAAACCCTTCCGAGTTGTTTGATAAATTGGAATTTAGCGCGCTAAAAAACATCAACTTCTAAACGGCTTATTAAAAGAACCTATCTCAATCAAATTCCCCTCGGGGTCTGCAATGTAACAAGTTCTTTGTCCCCAAGGTTCAGTTACAGGTTCTAATACGGAGATAGCCCCTTTGCTGATAGCCTTTTCATATTCAGCATCTACTTCCTCAAAACTATCAACATATAATGCAATTTCTGTGTGACCATTGAGTCCTTTTATGTATTCATATTTACGGCTTGTCATTTTCTCAAAATCTTTTCTTCCGTACAAAAGAAATAATGTATCATCTTTAATCAAATAAACAATTGAAGTATCTTCACCTTCTTTTATTTCAAACCCTAAAACATCTCGATAAAAGCAAATCATTTTTGCCATATCTTCTACAAATAGTCCAAATCCATCAAGCCTCATTTTGACACCTCACAAATTTCTATTTTACAATCAGTTCGACCTATTCAAGTTTGTCTAACTAATAGTATCATATTTGTATGAAAATTCAATGCTCAAAAATAAGCCGACCATTCCGATACCTTTCGTATCAAAATGATCGGTCTTATCTGGTGGGAGATGGTGGATTCGAACCACCGAAGTCATAGACAACAGATTTACAGTCTGCCCCATTTGGCCACTCTGGAAATCTCCCATTTTTTCTTTTAAAAGCAATCGATGTCGTATTTCGTGAAGTACTCAACTTAATGTCAAAGAAGAGCACATACAGTAAACAAGGTGGCCAACTGGACCATAATCATTGTATAAGAATTAATTTAGAAAGTCAACATTATTTTTTGGATACCATGTGGTGACGGCTGAAAAGTTCAAAGGTGCTTGCTGTGGACAAATTGTTTTTGGAATAACTATCTTGCAGATTTGTAAGCGAACTCTAATTGATTGTTTTGAGCGCCGCGCGATATAGTGCGGCGCTCTGCATTTTGTCATAATGCAACCCTAACAAATAATACACTAGAATGAAACTTAATAAGCAAAGGGTGGCAAAAATGTTTTGTACTAGGGCGAAAAAATGCGGAAAAATCTTGCTGAGTCTTATTTTAAGTCTGTCGATTGTTTCAAGTTTTGAGAGAAAAGTTTACTCGTCGAACGAGGAGAGCATAGAAATTTCGTCACCGGCAGCTGTCTTAATGGAGCCCAAAACTGGGAAAGTATTGTACGAGAAAAACGCGCATGAAGTGCGGTGTTGCGCGTCGATAACCAAGGTTATGACGATGACTTTAGTGATGGAGGCTCTGGACAGCGGCAAGATAAGCCTAACGGACACCGTAGCGGCAAGCGAACACGCCTCATCAATGGGAGGCTCTGATATTTGGCTTGAGCCCGGCGAGGTTATGACCGTGGATGAGCTTTCGAAGGCGGTAATGGTGGCCTCGGCAAACGACGCAGCTGTAGCCCTGGCGGAGCACGTTTGCGGCTCGGAGGACATCTTTGTAACGGAGATGAATCGCAAAGCCAACGAGTTGGGCATGGCCGACACGGTGTTTAAGAATTGCAACGGCCTTGACGAGGACGGCCATGTGACGAGCGCCTACGATGTTGCCTTGATGTCGCGCGAGCTCATAAAGCACAAGAAAATTTTCGACTATACCTCGATTTGGATGGACTACTTGCGCGACGGCAAGACTCAGCTGGTGAACACCAACAAGCTCCTCAGGAGCTACAAGGGCATCACCGGGCTGAAGACCGGCACGACTTCGCAGGCGGGCAGCTGCATCACGGCGACGGCCACGAGGGGAAACCTTAGCTTAATTGCGGTAATTTTAGGTGCCGCGAACGGAAAAGATCGCTTTAAAGATGCGGCGACACTGCTCGACTTCGGTTTCGCAAATTATAATATGTTGCAACCGGTCGTCGATGAGAGCATATTTGAGCCGGTAAAAGTCATCGACGGGATGAAGCCAGAAGTCGCGGTGGAGGCGCATGTGGGAGCCGAGGTCCTCGTGCCTAAAGGCAAGGAGCACAGCATCGACAGCAGCATGGAGATCGCCTCTGAGGTGGCGGCGCCAGTGAAAAAAGGCCAGAGTCTCGGTCGTTTGATTTACAAGCTGAATGACGAAATTGTCGCGGAGTACGATATTGTCGCGGCCGATGACGTGGAGGCTATCAATTTTTCGGCCATTTTTAGCGATTTGCTCAGCAAATTTTTCAAGATTTAGCGCCCTCATTTTGGGAGTGCCCTAATGATAGTTTTATCTTTTTCAGCCGTGCCCGTGCCGGCCGCGAGGCCAAAGAAAATAATATTTATTTTCTTTGTGGCCCAGAGCACAACTTTGTTGTGCTCTGGGCTGGCCGGAGGCCCTACGGGCCTTCGGCGCCTCGCGGCGCCCATCGGTTAGATTAGGGCCTCCAATTATTTCGTTGCAAAAGCAATTTCCATGGTGTAGAATTGGTCTAAAATCATCGGGGGAGCGCGAGAATTATGCCAATTGCGTTGAGCACAAAGTACCTAGGCTCTTTCATCGGCGAGCAGGAATACTGCGCCATTGCGCCGCAAGTTGAGTTAGCCCATAGGATGTTGCACGAGCGAACCGGCGCTGGGAGTGACTTTACCGGCTGGGTGGATTTGCCGACAAACTACGACAAGGATGAATTTCGTCGCATAAAGGAGACCGCGCAAAAGCTTCGCGAGAACACAGACATCTTCATCGTGATTGGGATCGGCGGCTCCTACCTGGGCGCGCGCGCCGTGATTGAGCTGCTGAAGTCGCAAAACTACAACGCCTTGCCCAAGAGCACGCCGGACATTTACTTCATCGGGAACAGCATTAGCCCGACGGTGTTGAGCAATCTTTTGCGGCTTTGCGAGGGCAAAAACGTCAGCCTCAACGTGATTTCTAAGTCCGGGACGACCACAGAGCCTGCCATCGCGTTTAGGATTTTTAGGCGCCTCTTGGAGGAAAAATACGGCAAGGCTGTCGCTCGCGAGAGGATTTTTTGCACGACGGACAAAGAAAATGGCACCTTGAAGCACCTCGCCGACAACGAGGGCTACGAGACTTTTGTCATCCCGGATGACGTCGGCGGCCGCTACTCGGTGCTGACGGCGGTGGGGCTTTTGCCGATAGCCGTCGCGGGAATTGACATTGACGCCCTCATGCTGGGCGCGAAAGCTGCGCAAGACACCTTTATTAGCCCTGGCCTTGAGAAAAATGACTGCTACAAGTACGCGGCGATTCGAAATTTGTTGTATCGAAAGGGCAAAACTATCGAGATGCTGGTGAGCTATGAGCCGGACTTCGCGATGATGAATGAGTGGTTCAAGCAGCTGTTCGGCGAGAGCGAGGGCAAGAACGGCAAGGGGATTTTCCCGGCGTCGGCGATTTTCTCGACGGACCTCCACTCGATGGGGCAATATATTCAAGATGGACGACGCGACTTATTTGAGACAGTACTCTATGTCGAAAATCCTCAGGTGGATGTCGCGCTGGAGAAAATCGACGGCGACCCGGATGGCTTGAATTTTCTCGCCGGCAAGACGATGTCCTTTGTGAACGAGAAGGCTTTCCTCGGCACGGTGCTTGCGCACACGGACGGTGGTGTGCCGAATATTGTCCTAACGATGCCGGAGATTACGCCTTTTGAGGTCGGATATTTGATTTATTTCTTTGAGAAGGCTTGCGCGATTTCAGGCTACATCTTGGGTGTGAATCCGTTTAATCAGCCTGGAGTTGAGAGCTACAAGAAAAATATGTTTGCGTTGCTAGGCAAGCCAGGCCACGAGGCCCAACGCGAGGCGCTTTTGGCGCGGCTAAGCCAAGACTAAACTAAACTTTGTGGGGGAACGACGATGATAAATTTGATAATTGGCAAAAAGGGCTCGGGCAAGACCAAAAAGCTGGTCGAGTACGCGAATGGATTGATTTCGCGGAGCACCGGCAACATTGTGGTTATCGTCAAAGGCAGCAAGCTGACCTTTGAGCTCGACCATAAGGCGCGCCTGGTTAATGCTGATAACTACGAGATTAACGATTTTAGCGCCCTTTATGGCTTCGTTTGCGGCCTTTGTGCCGGCAATTATGACCTGACAGATATTCTAGTCGATTCGACTCTCGACATTGGCGGCGGGAATGTTGACAACTTTAATGCCTTCATCGAGAAGCTAAATTCACTTCTCGAGAACAGCAGCACAAAGTTGACGTTGTCGGTTTCCCTCGAGGAGGACCAGTTG
>JAZQMR010000054.1:0-4269 GCA_045543505.1 Acutalibacteraceae bacterium
GCCCCTGTCGTTAGTCATCGCACGGACCTTTCCAACGGCCGTACCCGCCACTACAATGTCGCCTACACGCAAGGTTCCGTTTTGCACAAGAATCGTCGCAATCGGGCCACGGCCCCTGTCAAGGCGCGCCTCGATGACTGTACCCTTGGCAGCGCGATCAGGGTTGGCCTTAAGCTCTTTCATGTCGGCTGTGAGGTTCACCATCTCGAGCAAATCCTCGATGCCCTGCTGTTTCTTGGCCGAGATCGGGATGCAAGGCGTATCGCCGCCCCACTCCTCCGGCACAACCTCGTGCTCGGTGAGCTGCTGCTTGACGTTATCCGGGTTCGCGCCGGGCTTATCCATCTTGTTAATCGCGACAATTATCGAGACGCCGGCGGCCTTTGCGTGGTTGATGGCCTCGATGGTCTGCGGCATTATGCCGTCGTCGGCGGCGACAACCAGGATCGCGATGTCCGTAATTTGAGCACCGCGCGCACGCATCGTCGTGAAGGCCTCGTGGCCAGGCGTGTCGAGGAAGGTAATCTCGCCACTGTTGAGTTTTACGCGATAAGCGCCGATATGCTGTGTGATTCCGCCGGCCTCCGTCGAGATAACGTCCGCATTGCGAATGGCATCCAAAAGGGAGGTTTTACCGTGGTCGACGTGACCCATAACGACCACAACCGGCGCTCTCGGCACAAGGTTCTCATCGGAGTCTTCGCTGTCGTCGATGATTCTCTCCTCGATGGTCACGACGACTTCCTTCTCGATTTTCGCATGAAACTCCATCGCGATAAGGCTTGCGGTGTCGAAGTCGATCGTGTCGTTAATCGAGGCCATAATGCCCATCATCATGAGCTTCTTGATGACCTCGGCGGCGGTGGCCTTCAGCCGGCTAGCCAGCTCGCCAACGGTGATATTCTCCGGGATGGAAACCGTAATCGGGCGAGTCTTGCGCTCCATCGCGATGCGGCGAAGTCTTTCGGCCTCGGTCTCCTTGCGAGAATGCCTCGGCTTGCCGCGTTGTTGCGACTTTTGATTGATTTTTTGCTTGCGAACGGTATTATCCGTCTTTATTTTCTCGGAGGCCAACTGATCGTATTTTTCGTTGTAGCGCTCGATGTCAACGTGGGCAGCTCGAGTGTCGATGATCCTACCAGAGGGCTTCTTTGCCTGATTATTCTCGACTTTCTGAGCTGGCTTTTGCGCGACCTTATTAGCACCTTGAGGCTTTGCTTGAAGCTTTGCTTGAGGCGCTGGCGCGTTAACCTTAGTCGCAACCGGCGCTTGAGGTTTCTTCGCTTGCGCAATGGGCTTTTCAACGGGCTTAGCTGCTGGCTTAGGCGCAATTTTTTCCTTCTCTACAGCAGCCTTCTCGGCCGGCTTAGTTGCAACTTTTTCTTTCGTTGAGGAAGCCGCTTTCTTAGCAACAGGCTCTTTTGCTGCTTTCTCTGCTGGCTCGCTCTTTGCCGCAGTTTTTGCCTTGGAGGCTGGAGCCTTTTCGACTTCTTGCTCGTCCTCCTCCTTCGCTTTAGTTGTCTTCGCGGTCGAGGCTTTTGTTGTTTTCTTAGCTTTTGGCTCAACCGGCTTTATGTCGAGCTTACCCGCGAAGTAGTCATCGAAATTCTCGACTTCTTTTTGCCGCGAGAAGTGCTCGAAAACGAGATTCAATTCATCCTCATTCAAGGCGGTCATATGTTTTTTCTCGACGCCGGTTTTCTCCTTTATGAACTCAATCACGTCGCGGCTGGCCACATTAAAGTCCTTAGCGACCTCGTGAACTCTGTATTTAATCAACATATATTGATGTCCTCCTATCGTTTAGCTGTACAAAAGTTGCTTAATTTTTTGAGCAAACCCACCTTCGTTAATCGAGATTATCCCGCTCGATTTCCCGAGGGCCTTATGTATGTCATCCATAGATAAATCAGTTTCGCAAAGCAAATTTTCCTCGACGTGATTGCGAAGTTTTTGCCTTGTATTCTCCGATAAATCCATAGTCGTTAAAATTAGCTGAGTTTTTCTCTGTTGAGCGGCCTCAAGACAAGAATCGAAGCCCAATGATAAGTTCCCAGATTTCTTGCAAAGGCCCAATAGCGATAAAATTCTAGGCTTGTTCGTGTTCAAGGGCAATTGCCTCCTCGAGCTGAGCATAGACTTCCTCGGGCACCTTGTGAGAAAAAACTCTATCAATACGTCTAGACTTGAGAACCTTCTTCAAGCAGTCGGGACTCTTGCACAAGTAGGCGCCCCGCCCGGGAGCTTTGAACGTCCTATCGAGGCTAATCTCGACCGAATCGTCGTCCTTTTTCGTTCTCACGAGCCGAATGAGCTCTTTTTTATCCTTCATCTCGTTGCACGCCATGCATTTGCGCAACGGAACGTGTTTACCTGGCATAATAAAGCCCCTCTTTCTAAACGTACAAACTTAACTTTTAACTTAAGCAACTTTTTTATAAAATCTCGTTCTCCGGCTTTATGTCTATCTTCCAACCGGTCAGCTTTGCAGCCAATCGAGCATTTTGGCCTTTATTTCCGATGGCCAACGAGAGTTGATTATTCGGCACGATGACCGTGCAAGATTTATCCTCCTCTGGGTGCAGCTCAACGAATCGAACCTCGGCTGGCGCAAGGGCCGCCGCAATAAATACCTCCGGGTCGTCGCTGTACTCAACTAGGTCAATCTTCTCGCCGCCGAGCTCCTCCACGATGGTATTTACGCGGGCGCCCCTTGGCCCGATGCAAGAACCTACCGCATCGACGTTCCTATCGCGACTCGTGACGGCCATTTTCGTTCTAGCGCCGGCCTCCCTCGCGATGCACTTGACCTCAACGGTTCCGTCGTAAATCTCCGGGACCTCGGCCTCAAACATCCTCTTAACCATGTCGGGGTGCGTCCGAGAAATCATAGCCCAAGGGCCCTTGTCGCCCTCCTTGACGTCCGCGATGTATACCTTAATGTGGTCGCCCTCGCGGAAGTCATCCGTCACGAGTTGCTCGCCCCTCGGCAAGAAGGCTTCGGCTTTACCTATCTTTAATGTAGCGGCGCCCGAGCGAGGATCAATCTTCTCGACTACGGCCGTAACAAGCTCTTGACGTCTATTCTCGAACTCCTGTAACATCAAGCCCCGCTCACCATCTCTAATTCCTTGTCTGATGATGTTTCTGGCCGTTTGCGCCGCGATTCGGCCGAATTCTTTTGTGTCGAGCTTCACAGCAACTTGCTCACCGACGGCCGTATTTGGGTTAATGCATCGTGCATCTAGAAGCGAAATCTCTCTGCCAGTATCCGTTACCTCATCGACGACGTCCTTCCTCAAGTGAACTTCAAATTTGCCCTTCTCGCTGTCAATGTTAATTATCGCGTCATCGTTGCCATTGTAGCTATTCTTGCAGGCCGTCACGATGGCTTTTTTTATCTTGTCGAGCATGAAGTCAACCGGAATACCCCTCTCCTGTTCAAGAAGCGTGAGCGCCTCGAAGAGTTCTTTGTTTTTCATTTTGATATTACCTCCAAATTAGTTCTCAAAGTCATCTAGTTTGATAAAAGCGATATTTTTCCGTGGAATGCTAAGTGGTTGCAAATTGTCATCGGCGCCACCCTCGAGGGAAACATTTAGCTCCTCTTTACTAAAGGATATGAGCACCGCATTTAGTTGTTTAGTGCCGCTCTCTGTAGGCCGAATGAGCCTCACGATGATTTTCTCCCCGAGATTTTTCTCCAAGTGTTCATCTCGAGTAAGTTCGCGATTAAGCCCAGGCGAGCAGACCTCCAAGCAGTAGTTCTGAGAAATAGGATCAAGTTCATCAAGTGGCTTATCAATAGCACGACTCATATTCTCGCAATCATCGATGGTTATGCCGTTTTCACTGTCAATGAAAATCCTTAAAAAATAGTCCGAGCCTTCCTTTACGAACTTGACGTCCCAAATGGTAAGGCCTAGATCCTCCGCAAACGGCTCAGCCAACTGCCACACCGCGCTGACAACATTATTCCCGCGACTTTTTTTCGTCAATACAAAATCACCTCAATACAAACAAAAGAGCGGGCTAGCCCACTCTCGAAGATAACGAATAATAGAATGAATTCAGTATATCATAAGGTTATGCGCTTTGCAACAGCCATTTGCCAAGAATGTGCCGCAAAAAAGGGGAAATTTTCTTTGCTTAGCAGCCGCGGCCGCGAGGCCAAAGAAAATAATATTTATTATTTTCTTTGTGTACAAGAGCCCAACAACGTTGCGCTCTTGTACGGCCGAAGGCCCCGCAGGGGCCTTCGGGGCCTCG
>JAZQMR010000055.1:0-13580 GCA_045543505.1 Acutalibacteraceae bacterium
AGTAAGAGAACCACTCAAGGTCTGTGCCGGGCTTGCAGAAGAATTCCAACTCCATCTGCTCAAACTCGCGAGTCCTAAAAATAAAGTTGCCAGGCGTAATTTCATTGCGAAAAGACTTTCCGATTTGCGCAATTCCAAACGGTAATTTTTTACGAGTTGTACGTTGCACATTGGCAAAGTTTACAAAAATTCCTTGCGCTGTCTCCGGACGAAGGTAGACCTCGTTTTTTGCCTCCTCGGTCACGCCCTGGTAAGTCTTATACATCAGGTTGAACTTGCGAATGTCAGTAAAGTTGGTCGCGCCGCAGTCCGGGCAGGCAACCTTGTGCTCCGCAATGTAAGTGCTCATCTGCTCGAAGGTTAAGCCATTTGCGTCGCCGCCACTCTCTTCAATCAACTTGTCCGCGCGGTGCCGCGTCTTGCACTCCTTGCAGTCCATGAGTGGGTCGGAGAAGCCGCCAATATGCCCAGAAGCAGCCCAAGTTTGAGGATTCATGATTATCGCCGAGTCAAGCCCCACATTGAAGCGGCTCTCCTTGATGAACTTCTGCCGCCACGCCTCTTTAATGTTATTCTTCAGCTCGACTCCCAACGGGCCATAGTCCCATGAGTTCGACAGGCCACCGTAGATCTCTGAGCCCGCGTAAACAAAGCCCCGGTTCTTGCACAGCGCCACGATTTTCTCCATAGTTTTCTCACTGTTTGCTAGCATTGCGTTCCCTCCGCCCACATTTATATTAATATGTTAAGTTAGTCCGCCAGCCCTTGTCAAATTAGCTACGTCCCGTCCGCCGCGAGTGAAATTCTCCTGATTAGCAACGCGGCCGCGAGGCCAAAGAAAATAAAATTTATTTTCTTTGTGGCCCATGACTCAACAAAGTTGAGTCATGGGCTGGCCGAAGGCCCTACGGGCCTTCGGCGCCTCGCGGCACCCATCGATCAGATTAGTGCACTCCTTTGCGATTATACCCTGTTGACGGACAAAACGCCATCAATTTTTGAAATTTTAGCCATTACCGACTTCAAATGCTCCATGTTTTTGATTAAAATCGACATATGAGTTTGCGATTTGCCACCTTTAGCCTTACTGAGTTTGAACGATTGAATCTCGACGTGCATATATGAAAGCTGCATGGTAAGCTCCGCGATGATGCTGGCCTTGTCAATGGCGGTTATCTTGATGTCCGAGTTGAACTCGCCCTTGTCGTTGCCCGCCCAATAGGCGCGGATCCACCTGTCCGGCTCCGCGCAAGCCTCGAGATCCTGAGGGACATTCGCGCAAGACCGCTTGTGCAACGAGACCCCATAGCCGCGGGTGATGAAGCCGATAATGTTGTCGCCGGGGATGGGGTTGCAGCACTTGGAGAACTTCACCAAGCAATTGTCGATGCCATCGATGACGACGCCCTTGACGCTAGTTTTTTTCTCCGGATGAGCGTCCTTTTTTACTAGAGTCTCTTCTGTGATGGGCTCACTTTTCTGCTTGAGTTTATTATACTCGTCGCGAATTCGGGGCAAAATGCGGCTCAAGAGGATTCCGCCGAAGCCAATTGCCTCATAGAACTTCTCAACGGTCTCGCAGCGATGACTCTTAGCAATGGCAAGCAAAAATTCTTTCATTTTAGCGTCGTCGAGCTTTATGCCAACCCGCTCAAATTCGCGCTCGACCTCAGCCTTACCCTGAGCCAAGTTCTCCTCGCGACGCTCGCGCTTAAACCATTGACGAATTTTACTTCTAGCCTCGCTAGTCTTGACAAATTTAAGCCAGTTCCGATTCGGACCATGGCCTCGTTCTTTCGTCGTGAGAATCTCGACAATCTGGCCGGTCCGCACCTTGAAGTCGAGGGGCACAATGCGTTGATCGACCTTGGCGCCGATAGTATGGTTTCCGACCTCGCTGTGAATGGCGTAGGCAAAGTCGATGACTGTCGCACCCATAGGCAAGTTGATGACGTCGCCACGCGGCGTGAGGACGAAAACCTCCTCCGGCACCAAGTCGGACTTTATCATGCGGATGATATCGCCGGCATCGCCCGTTTCGCTTTGATTTTCGAGCATATTTCGAATCCAAGCAAGGCTCGCGTCGAGTGAGCCCTTGCCCTTGATGCCGAGCTTGTACTTCCAATGCGCTGCGATACCGTATTCGGCCGTTTGATGCATCTCCCGCGTACGAATTTGCACCTCAAACGGGATGCCCTCCTTGCCGATGACGGTGGTATGCAGCGATTGGTACATATTGGGTTTCGGCGTCGAGATATAGTCCTTAAATCGATTCGGAATCGGTCGGAATGACTCATGGATGACACCGAGAGTGTTGTAGCAATCATTGACGGCGCCCACGATGACGCGCACCGCGTAGATGTCGTAGATTTCCTCCATGAGTCGATTCTTGATGAACACCTTGCGATAAATGCCGTTGATGCTCTTCACGCGCGCCTCCAGGCGAAAGTCCGGGATGACCGGCAAAAGTTTCTGTTCCAGGGTCCGCTTGATGATGTTGAGCAGCTTTTCGCGATCCTCGCGCCCCAACTCCAACGCATCCTCGATCTCCTTGTAGGCAATCGGGTCGAGGTACTTGAGGGACAAATCCTCAAGTTCTTCCTTTATCATGCGGATGCCCAGCCGGTGCGCGATTGGTGCATAGACTTCCATGTTTTCGCGCGCCTTATCGCGGCGCTTTTGAGGGTTCATGCAGCTAATCGTCCGCATATTGTGCAGCCTGTCCGCCAGCTTTATGATTATCACGCGGATGTCCTCGGACATGGCGATGAGCATCTTGCGGATGTTCTCGGCTTGCTGCTCCTCGTGCGAGGTGAAATGCAACTTGCCAAGCTTCGTCACGCCATCAACCAGGTTAGCAATCTCGGCGCCGAACATTTTCTCGATGTCCGCGATGGTATGCGAGGTGTCCTCGACGACGTCGTGCAGGAGCGCAGCCGCGATGGATTGGGTGTCCATACCGAGCTCCACCAGGATGCACGCAACCGAGGTCGGGTGCAAAATGTACGGAATACCCGACACGCGCCGCTGCGACTCATGCGCCGACGACGCCAAGTTGTAGGCCTTATCGATCAGCTCCATATCAAAGCTCTTCTTGCTGGCCAACAAATCCTCACGCAACTGCTCGTAGTCGTTGTAAAAAGCCTTCATGGTCGCACCTCACTCCCTCAAGGTTCCCGAATTCCTCAAAGTCTTCATAATGCTCGCACTCTCCAAGTCGACCTTTCCGGCCACCTCGCGCACCTCAATGCGATACATATCTGCGTGCATTTCTACCTTGAGAAGGCCACACTCCGCCATCGCATCGAGGATGATTAGCAACTTGCAAAAACTCAGATCGAGGTCTCGCAAACGGTAGAAAAGCACCGATATGTCCACGTTGAGGGGCGCGTTTGCTCGCAGAAAACGGTACACTCTCGAGAAGTCCTCGCGACTTGGAATGTGCTCGCGCAAGGTTTCCTCATCGGGCTGCTCGTTACGTTTTAAGGCCTCAAAGATGCGCTGCTCGTCGAGTAGAATTTTATTATCGAGCGCTGAAATTTTCATATCCTCCACAATGACGGTTAAGCTCTCCTGCCCGCGAAATTCCGACTTTGACAGCTTGACGGCCAAATCGACCTCATCGCCGACGCCGTAGGAGAACTCCTCGCGAGTCGTGAAAAATTTCATCGCGGAGATCCTATAGTTGTTGCGCGTCAAAGTCAGTCGCAGGTGGTTCTTCTCGGCGCCGACGAAGGATAAGTCGCAAATCGTCATGTTGTAGAGGCCGAAGATGAATTCAGGGTTGTCCTTCCCAAAGGGCTCAAGGGGCGCGAGTTGCTCGACCAAGTCAACGCTGAGCGCCTCCGGGTTCAGTTTGCAATCGATGTCGAGATTAACGTAGGGCATGTCGCCAAAGTCCATCGCGAAAGCGTTAATGCCCTCCCTAAAGTTGGGTATATCCTCGCTTTTTAGCTCAAAGCCTGCCGCAAGTGGATGACCGCCAAAACGCGTTAACATTGATGCACAACTCTTAATCGACTCATACAGCGAAAAGCCCTCGATGCTCCGGCCGGAGCCGCGCGCGACGTCTCCCATCATCGAGATTACAATCGTTGGCTTGCCGTAACGCTCCAGCAACTTCGACGCCACAATGCCGATGACTCCGGGGTGCCAATCCGCACCCTCCACGATTAAAACTCGTTGATGTAGTCGGGCTGGCTCCTGCGCCAGAAGCATCTCGGCTTGCAGCAAAATTTCTTGCTCAATCTCCTTGCGTCGGACGTTCTCCTCTTCGGCTTGCGCCGCGATTTCTTGCGCCTCTTGAGGGTCTTCCGCCGTGAGAAGCTTGACGAGCTTGCCCGAGGTTCCAAGGCGACCAGAGGCGTTTATCCGCGGCACCACGCCAAAGGCAATATTGTACGCGCTGATGGGTTTCTCAGTCAGCTTCGCGAGGGTCAAAATCTCCTGGATGCCAAGATTATTGGTGTTTTTTATGTACTTTAAGCCCTGCTTGACGAGGTAGCGATTCTCGCCGCGCAGAGAAACCACATCGCCGACGGTGCCGATGAGAATCAGGTCGGCGTAGTTCTCGAGGATGAATTCAACGTCAACATCATCGCCCTCGAGTGCGCAAATTAGCTTGAAGACCACTCCGACGCCAGCGAAATCCTTAAAGATGCTCGTGCAATCGGCTCTATGCGGGTCCACAATCGCGACAGCCTTCGGCAAGGTCTCCGGCGGCTGGTGGTGGTCGGTAACGACCGTGTCCATGCCCAGCGAGTTCGCAAGGTCAATTTCCTCATTCGCGGAGATGCCGTTGTCCACCGTAATAATCAGCTTCACGCCGTCCTCCGCGAGCCGCCTCACCGCCGCCTTGTTCATCCCGTAGCCCTCGGCGTGCCTGTCCGGAATGTAGTAGGTCACGTTCGCGCCGCAGTTCTCCAAGTAAAGGTACAGCAGCGCCGTCGAGGTCACACCGTCGGCATCGTAGTCGCCATAGACGCAGATTTTCTCGCCACTCTCAATCGCTCGCTGAATCCTCTCCACCGCCACCCTCATGTCGACAAATTTAAACGGGTCCGACACCGCAAAGTTCTCCGCCATCAGCTCGGCTATGTACTTTCCGTCCGAGATGCCCCGCACTTCTAACATCATCGCAAGGAAAAATGGCAAGTTGTTCTCACAAGCTATTTTTCTCGCGTTTTCTTTGTCAAGCTTCGCTAATCGCCAATTTTTAATCCTCAACGCATACACCAACTCTATTTCAATTCTATCCAAATTTTATCATCGCGTGGCCTTTCTTTCAAGCAAGTTACAGCACACCTCAAAAAATCTCCAGTTGACAAATTGTCCTCGTTTTTTCGCCTTCCAGGCGGTATCCTTTGGCTGAGCGCAACGCCGGGGCGGGGCATCCACCATCCCGCAAAATGTGGGATGGTGCACCAAACTGCACGAATGCGCAGTTTGGCAGCCCGGCTTCGCCGGGCGATGCCCCGCCCTGGTGTTGCACGCAGCCTCAAAGCTTTCACTATAACCAAAAGGAATGATATAAAAATGCAACAAAAGAACACCGCACTCGAGTACAGCGCCGACTATCGCACCACGGAGAGCCACGCGAACAAAGTTACGGTAAAGGCGAACACAAAGCCAAAAATCAACCACGCAGAGGCTCACCTTGAAGGCGCCTTTCCAACAAATGTTGACACAATATCCACCTCGATGCCAACAACGAAGAAAATCAACTTGTACAGAGTCGTCTTCGCGTGTGTGATGTTTGCCTTAGCGATCGCGGGCGTTATGGCTTTGTTTTCGGCGCTAAGTCGCACCGCGGCTGTCATGAGCAACTCGTCGACAAACGCCAAATACGAAAGCTACATTGCACCTCTGGTAATGCACGATCCGCCGCCCTTCGAGGACAGCAGCCACCTTGACGCAAACGTGAAAGTCGCCAAAAAAATTTGGCATAACCTCTTTCAAAAGACTGCCTCTACCTACAAGGATCGCGACGCGGACAGATTTAACTTGATGCCAGCAAGCGACATCCAAAACACCTGCACAGAGCTTTTCAGTCCAAATGCAACAGTAAATACGACCGAAAGCATAAACGGTCAATTTTTCAGCAGACCAGCCGGCGATGACAACTTTCACATCGGCACACCTAGCAACGCAGGCAGCCTCTTTCCGCACATAGACGACATCACCGAGGATAACGGCGACTTGAGCCTGGCCACATCGTACCTTGCGCGAGAAGATAAAACCGACACGCCGTCGCCGGTCAAACAGATGGTTTACAATTTGCAGCTCGACGATGGCACCAACAAATCTTACATCCAGTCGGTGTCAAGGCCGTGTCCCTAAATTTATGGTCTAGCCGCTGTGGCCGCGAGGCCAAAGAAAATTTTATTTTCTTTGTGGCTCAAAGCCCAACGAAGTTGTGCTTTGGGCTGGCCGAAGGCCCTGCGGGCCTTCGGCGCCTCGCGGCGCCCACAGGTCTGATGAAAGTATTTTTGTACATATCAGAACATAAGGTACATAAGCGCGAAAACGAGGCTTAAGTCGGCGCCCTCATCGAGCAAAAGCAAAATCAGCACCAAAATCAAGCTTTTTTCCGGATCATTCGTGAATGAAGAAAAAAGGTCAAAATTCTTGTTCGAATTTGCTTTTTTGTTTATACAGTCAGTATTTCCGCTCTCGTGTTTTTCACTTTGTTTAAGTGGCAAAAGTTGAGTTTGGTCGTTAAGGTCGGGCTTTGTTGCGTTTGGCGCACTCTGATGTGTTGCGTCAATTTTCTTCTCGCTCGCCAATAGGGTCTGCTTGGCGCGCCGCTGCATCTCGTGCACCCGCCGGACGGCCTCCTGCTGCATCCGCTGCATGTCCTCCATCGTCTCAAAGCCATTTTTCACAAGGCGACCTCCTCCAGAAATTTCCTCAAATTGTCAGAAAAGCCCCTGACTTCGCAGGAGCGGGAGCAGCTTGAACATTTGCAGCATTTTCATCGATTCGTCCAGTTTGGCCTGCCGCCTCGCGCTCAACAGCGGCCGCAGAGCGCACAGCAGGCGGGTATTTTCGTCCTCCTTGTTGAGCGACGAGAGCAGCGGCGCGAGCCTCATCGCGGTCTGGATGGCATCCAGCGGCAGGCCAGCATCATCTTGTGGCGGCGACTCTGCGGGCTTCTCACATTTTTGCTCTTGCTGGCCAGGCGAATCGTCATTCGAGCCCGCCATAGATCCATTTATGAGGCTGCTCAGACTTTGGATTTTCTCCATATTTTCGCGATCCGAGAGCAATTCCATTAATTTTTCGGTCAGATCACTCATTTCGAGTTGTCTCCCAGCAACTTTTTGATTAAACTTTGTGCTTGCGACGAGGCCAAAAGTTTATTTGCAACGTTTTTATCGGATAAAACTTTTTGTATTTTTTGTGCATCATTTTGGTTAAGGCCGCCAAGCAAGTTCTCGATATTTCCGCTCTGGGTCGCCTTTTTCAATTCCTCCGGGCTTTTGCCCAACTTTTCCGAGACCGAATTCAGCAAGTTTTCGAGATTGCGGCCATTATTTTGGCTAGACATCTTTCATCACCCCTAAAAATATGGTATGATATAGCTGCAAAAAGTATGAAAACTTTTGATTTCGCGAAGATTTTTACGATTTTGCGTATATAAATTGTTCTGCGTGGTAATAACTAAGTTAAACGGGCGATTTCGCTCAATTTAGGAGGTTTTCACCATGCAAGAAACAGTCAAGGACATCATGTCGAAGAACGTCGTGGCGGTGCTGCCCAACGACACCGCCGAGGATGCCGCGCGGCTCATGTCGGAGAACGACATCGGCTCTGTACCGGTCATCGCGAGCGGCAAACTCAAGGGCTTGCTGACCGATCGCGACATCGTCACGCGGTGCATCTCGAAAGGCAAGACCGCCAGCGCCACGCAGGTCTCCGAGCTGATGACCACCGACGTTGCGTACGTCACGCCCGAGCAGAGCGTCCACGAGGCGATCAGCATGATGGCTGCCGAGCGCGTTCGCCGGCTGCCGGTCCTCAAGGAAGGCGTCGTCGACGGAATGGTCAGTCTCGCTGACATCGCGAAGATTCACTCTGGTCCCGAAATCGCCTCGGCGTTAACGGAGATAAGTTCGAATCGAACTTGTTGTCATAATAACTAAAAAGCGGGCGCTCGCAAACATCGGGGCGCCCTTAAGATTTAAATTTTCACAAAACAAAGGAGTAAAAATGAGCAATACGCCACTCTACGATGCCCTGCTAGCCCACAAAAAACTTAATCGAGTATCGTTTCACACACCAGGGCACAAGAATTCAAACAAAGTCCTACCGAAAGACCTTTTCGAGCTTGATTTCACCGAGCTTCCCGATACAGACAACCTTTTCGAGGCTAAAGGAGCAATTCGCGAGTCCGAAGAGAAGGCCGCAAAACTCTACGGCGCCAAAAGGACGCTTTATTCGGCTGGCGGATGTACCTTATGCACACAAACTATGCTAAAACTCGCGGTGCCATTTGGCGGAAAAGTTATTGCCTCGCGAATAATACATAAAAGCGCTGTAAACACTTTGTCTCTATTGCACACTGAAGTCAAATGGGTTTTTCCTCAATTTAGCGAAGTTGACAATTGTCTTGGGCAAGTTGTCGTAGAAGACATCGAGGAAGCCCTAAATGAAGTTCCCGACGCAGCATGCGTATACATAACGAGTCCAGATTACTTCGGCAATATCGCCGACATAAAAAATATCGCAGAGGTGTGTAAAAAGCATAAAACGCCGTTTCTTGTAGACAACGCGCATGGAGCTCACCTCAAGTTTTTATCCAAGGATATTCACCCTATCACTCTAGGCGCTGATTTGGTGGCAGATTCAGCTCATAAGACCTTGCCGGTGCTAACAGGTGGCGCGATGCTCCATATCGCAAATAAGGCCTATTTAAAGCCCGCTAAAGAGGCCATGTCTATTTTCGCCTCAACAAGCCCATCTTACCCAGTAATGGCATCGCTCGATATAGCTATGTCTTGGCTAAAAGAAAATGCGCAAAAGGCCTATTTGAAGCTCGAAAATGATGTGGAGCAAATAAAAGCCGTCGCTAAATCTAAAGGACTCATTAAAGAAATTTGCGATGTTGACCCCACAAGATTGGCTCTACATACGACCAAACTCGGCTTTTTCGGCGACGAAGCAGCAGAATATTTTCGAGAGAACGGAGTCGAACCTGAGATGTCAAATCACGATACGGTCGTATTTATAGCCACTCCTATGAATTCTGACGAAGATTTTAGCAAATTGACGAGAGCGATTAAAGCGTTTCCTCAAAAAACGGCCTTAAAAACTACTTTAACCAACGAAACTAACCAAATTGCCACATGCCTTTGTGTGCCAGGAGTTCCCATTTTATCTCCTGAAGAGCGTGTTGCAAAAATTCGCCCACAAACTTGAGTCGCTATGGTATTAAAACCTTAAATGTGATAAAATGAAGTGGTGAATTCATTTTCTGAGGTGACTTTTGTGAAGCTGATTTTGGCGATAATTAACAGCGACGACGCGAATAGCGTGTCTAATGCGCTTACTGACAGCGGTTTTCACGTGACAAAACTCTCGACTACTGGCGGATTTCTGAAGGTCGGCAACACGACTTTTATCACCGGCGTGGACGACGACAAGGTCGATGCTGTTATCGAAATTATAAAGAGCAAAAGTAACCGTCGCACTCAAAGCGTGCCCAATTCTACGTCCCTCGAGGCCGATATGTACGGCTCGATTCCTTTTGAAATCACCATTGGCGGCGCGACTATTTTTGTGCTTAATGTAGATAGGTTTAAAAAACTTTAAAGGTATACTATGAACTTTAACGACCTCATTGGCAATAATGCCGTTAAAACTCAGCTGCAAACCCTGTTTGCTACAAATAAAGTTCCTCATGCGATTCTAATCGACGGCGCAAAAGGCCTTGGCAAAAAGACGCTTGCAAATATTATCGCGAAAACGGCCGTCTGCTCGAGTTTGTCAAGTGGTTTGGTCTGCGAAAACTGCTCAAATTGCAAAAAGGCTCAAAAAAACATTCATCCAGATATAATTTATCCAGAAAAAAGCGGCGTATTGCAAGGCTACAGCATCTCGACGGTACGGCAAGTTCGCGCGGATGCCTACATTTCGCCAAATGAGGCCTCGAGAAAGGTTTACATCTTCACCGATGTCGATAACATGGGCAGCCCTGCGCAAAATGCCATCTTGAAAGTTCTGGAGGAACCTCCAAAAAATGTTATGTTTATCTTTACATGCATTTCGCCAGCGAACCTCCTGCAAACAGTTAGGTCTCGTCTTCAGCAATTTTCACTACGTCCGGTTTCGCATGTTGACATGCTGCAATATTTAGAGGAAAACTGCACAGAAAAACTCACAAAAATTTTAAGTGAGATCGTAAATATCGCAAATGGAAATATCGGCCTTGCTTTGGATTTGCTTGCATCTTCAGATTTTGAATCCGTCGCGAGCACGGCAAATGAAATCGCGCAAAACATAGGCTCTCCTAGGGAATTTGACTTGGTCACAATTGTTTCAAAAATCTCAGAAGATAGAAAAAATTTTGCTAAAGTGCTTACATTTCTTGAGCCAATATTAAAAGATGCTTTACTTTTGGCAAGCGGCGTCAATTTAAACAAAAACGACGCATCAAAACATCTGTCGGAGAAACTTTCTCCAAAACAAATTTTAAGTCTTATAGACTTTGTCGCCCAAACAAAAAATTATCTTGACAAAAACGTCAGCACATCAATTTCAAGCGCTTATTTTTGTTCAAGTTTGTATGAAAACGCATTTAGCGTATAAAAGGTTGTGGTAAAATGCCAGAAATCATTGGCGTTAGATTTAAAGAAGTCGGTAAAGTTTATTACTTTGTTGGGAATAAACAAAAGCTCAATGTCAACGACCTCGTTGTTGTCGAGACGCCGCAAGGAAAGGCGTGCGGCCGCGTTGCGATTGTTAAGTCGACGATTCCTGCTAATATCGACGAAAAAACGCTTAAAAAAATTATTCGAAAGGGCGAAAAAAACGACATCGCTCAGCTAAAAAAAATTAAAGAAAAAGAACTTTGTGCTAGAGAAATTTGTAACGAAAAAATAAAAAAACATCGCCTCGAAATGAAGCTAATCGAGGTGGAATGCGCTTTTGACGGCAGCAAAATCTCGTTTTATTTTACCTCGGAAAAGCGCGTCGACTTCAGAAATCTCGTCAAAGAGCTCGCGAGCATATTTAGGACTCGCATCGAGATGCGGCAAGTGGGTGTTCGCGACGAAGCTAAAGCTCTCGGAGGGCTCGGCGCGTGTGGAAAGCCTTTCTGCTGCTCGACTTTCTTGTCCGAATTTCAACCCGTCTCGATAAAAATGGCTAAAGATCAAGGCTTAGCGCTGAATCCTACAAAAATTTCCGGGACGTGCGGCCGCTTGATGTGCTGCCTAAAATATGAGCAAAATTCCTACAAAGACCTACTAAAAAGAGCGCCCAAGATCGGCTCTGTTGTCGATACGCCCAAAGGACCTGGCACCGTCGTGGAACAAAACCTCATAAAGAAAGCGGTTAAGGTTCGTCTTGACTCTGAAGCAAGCTCCACGCCGATTTGGTTTGAGCTAAAAGAGATAAAATTTTCACAAAGCAAAAATTAATCTAAACAAAAAACTCCAGCTAAATTCGTTCAAGCTGGAGTTTTCTTTGTCAATTTGACAGCACAAATCTACATAAATAAGCAGTTCAAATTTACAACAAATGCGTGCGCAAATCTTCCGCACTACGGTTAGACAGATACGCCGGAGGCACATCGAACACAGTCTTACAGCCGGTGAAGCCTTCCTTGGCCATGCGAGCCGCTGCGCGGGCATAGCACACGATAACGCTGGCGGTGAACTCCGGATTAGACCCCAACTCCAAAGAGTACTCAATTTTCTGCTTGGTCTCGCCGCTCACTCCGGTGGCGCCGGTGCGGATGACAAAGCCGCCGTGCGGGATGCCGCTGTGGTTCCGCTTCATCTCCTCGATCGAAATAAAGTTGACCGTGGTATCGTAGTCTGCAAAATAGTTTGGCATAGTGACGATCTGCTGACGAATATCCTCTAGATTCGCGCCATCTTCGGCCACAACGAAACACTCACGAATGTGCTTTTGACGCGTGGTTAGATTCGGATTTTCGCCGCTTCTAACTCGCTCCAAAGCATCCTCCACCGGAATAGTGTACTGCTTGGCATCAATAACGCCAGGAATACGGCGAATCGCATCGGAATGGCCTTGGCTAACCCCCTTGCCCCAGAAAGTGTAGTCGACGCCGTTCGGCAGAATGCAGCCAGACAGCAGACGTTGAAGGCTAAACATACCAGGATCCCAGCCAATGCTGATAAAGGCCACATGATTCGTCTCTTTGGCGGCGACGTCGCAAGCGGCAAAATGTTCTGGTATCTTGGCGTGAGTATCGAAGCTGTCCACCACATTGAAGTGCTTGGCGTACTCGGGCGTCTGTCGGGGCAAATCTGTTGCGCTGCCGCCGCATAGAATCATCACATCCACATCATTCTTGTGGGCCATGACATCGTCCGCACTATATATAGGCACATTTGGACTCAAAGTCTGAAGCGTCTTCGGGTCGCGACGCGTAAAGATAGCCGCCAGCTCCATATCTGGATTTTGGCGCACAGCTAACTCCACACCGCGTCCCAAATTGCCATATCCCATGATTCCGATCTTGATTTTATTCACAGTAACGTCCTCCCCATAAACGTGCGTATAAAAATTACCTATTGAAAAAACAAATAGCATACATAAGATGCGCCGCGTCAATTTTTTAAAACTTAATTTTCTCACTGATGTACCCCACCAAGTTGCCTATCGCAACACGCTCTTGCTGCATAGAGTCCCGTTCGCGAATCGTCACGCAGCCGTCGGTTTCACTGTCGAAGTCGTAGGTAATGCAAAACGGCGTGCCGATTTCGTCTTGTCTGCGATAGCGCTTACCGATGGAACCGGCCTCATCGTAGTCGACCATGAAATGCTTCGAGAGGAGTTCGTAAACCTTAGTCGCGCCTTCACCGAGCTTCTTTGAGAGAGGGAAAATTGCCGCCTTAAATGGCGCGAGCGCTGGGTGCAATCGCAATACAACACGCGTATCCTTCTCGTCGATTTGCTCTTCGTCGTAGGCATCGCAAAGGAAGGCCAGTGCCACTCTATCTGCACCGAGAGACGGCTCGATTACGAATGGGAGATAGCGCTGATTTGCATCCGGGTCGAAATATTCAAGGCTCTTGCCGGAGTGCTCCTGGTGCTGCTTCAAGTCGAAGTCGGTGCGGTCGGCGATGCCCCAGAGCTCGCCCCAACCGAACGGGAATAAGAACTCGATGTCGGTGGTGGCGTTCGAGTAGTGCGAGAGCTCCTCCTTCGAGTGGTCGCGCAAGCGGATGCTGTCGGGCTTCAGACCCAAGTTGAGCAACCAAGCCTTGCAGAAATCGCGCCAGTAAGAGAACCACTCAAGGTCTGTGCCGGGCTTGCAGAAGAATTCCAACTCCATCTGCTCAAACTCGCGAGTCCTAAAAATAAAGTTGCCAGGCGTAATTTCATTG
>JAZQMR010000056.1:0-12594 GCA_045543505.1 Acutalibacteraceae bacterium
CAACTCAAAAAACGCGCCCGATTGGCAACTTTTTCAAAAAAGTCAAAAGACAAAAACGCGTGAAATGATTCCTCGGCTCTATATCTTGCTTTGGGCGCGAAATAGTCTGCGCGACCACGCACCGCGCCTTGTCATGCAAGGTCACTCGCGGGGGCTCAACACGAAAATACACCTGGCCGTAGATGCTCATGGTATACCGGCGCAATTTTTTTGCCACAGTCGCTATCGTTGCGAATTGCTCAATTGCAGAAGCGCTAGACCGCGTCGTCAATAAAGCTTGTGTGCGCGTTGCTAGAGTTGATAAAAACCTATAACATTAACATCAAAGTTGAATAAAAACTCATAAGCCGCATTTAAATTTGCAAGAAGGAAATTTATGTTAATTATGGAAGGCACTCTTTTAAAAAGAAGATGATAATCTCATCTTTTACAATTCAAGCGTTTTCGCTAAGCTTTTTGCTCAATGTTGGCGCAATACAGCTAAATTTTATTGACGACGCGCGCTAATCTCCGAATTTCAAGCTGAATATTTGCTGACCGACCGTGGTTATTACACAGACGCTATCATTAGATACGCGCTTCATGGGGAATGACACCAGTAATTCGTCCGAAGAAAAACCGCAAAGTTCTTTGGGCATTGCTAAATTCCGGTATATGCAAGCGAAAACCCTGTAAAATCAAATTTTGAAAAAACGCATAAGTAGAGCCGTTCATTTTAACTTTTACCGTTTGTAAAAATCGCAGCCATATATGTAACATTAGCAATGCCCTATTTCGTTGATTTTATTTGGAGTACAACGCCCGTCTAAAATTGAGAATGGACGAGATTTTAAGTATAATATTGAAAGATACGACGAACGCTCGCGTGCAGTAGGATTGACTTGCGCGTAAAGGAGCGTGTAAGTAGTCACGAGTTTTTTAAAGAAGATAAACAAGCAATAAGTTCCCTTCCTCTAAGTAGATAACCCGCCCATTTTATGGTATAATAACGGCGAAGATGAAAATTGGGAGGATTGAGGATGGAGAAGAACTTTTCTCGTTTTGAGCTTTGCGACGGGGTGCATTTTAACGCCATTAAGGACGAGCGCTTCAAGACGGCGCGCATCTCTGTGGCGATGTTTTTGCCTCTTGATAAGCAAACCACATCGGTGTACGCGCTGCTACCATTTGTATTGACCAACTCGTGCCGGAAATACCCGGACTTTACCAGTCTGAATCATCAACTTGCTACACTTTACGGGGCATCGCTGTTCTCTGACGTCAGCAAAATCGGAGATATGCAAGTGCTGACGGTGGGTGTGTCCTTCCTAGATGACAAGTTTGCGCTTGAGGGAGAAAATTTATCGTCTCAGCTTACGCAACTGCTGTGTGACGTTTTGTTTGACCCGCTGCTAGAGCGTGGCGCCTTTTCGGAGGAGACCGTGAGTCAGGAAAAACGCCAGCTGCTGGAGTTGATCGACTCGGAGTACAACGACAAGCGGATTCTCGCGAAGATACGTTGCGAGCAGCTGATGTGCAAGGACGAGAAGTTTGGCATCAGCCGTCTGGGCGACAAAGAAAACGTAGCAAAAGTAACTCCAAGCGACCTTTTTGACGCTTGGCAAACCATTTTGAGGCGCGCAAAAATCGAGATCATGGCGCTTGGCGACCTAGATGAAAAATCTGCGCTTGAAGTTTTTAAAGCGGCCTTTTCAAAGGTACAACGCGCGGACCTCGTGGACTGCAAGACCGAAATAGTCCGAGCGGCAACGACCGTCAAGGAGCAGTGCGACGCCATGGACATCGCGCAGTGCAAGCTGGTGATGGGCTTTCGCACGCACGCGGCCCTCACCGACCCGGAAGTCATGGCGGCGCGCGTTGCGATCGCGTTGTTCGGCGCCACGCCTCAGTCGAAGCTCTTCTTGAATGTGCGCGAGAAGCTGAGTCTGTGCTACTATTGTTCGGCAAAGTACGACCGCAACAAGGGCATAATGCTGGTGCAGAGCGGCGTGGAGAAGCAAAACCTCGACAGGGCAAGGACCGAAGTTTTGAATCAGCTCGAGGACATAAAAAACGGCAACTTCACCGAGGCGGAGCTCGACGACACCAAGAGGAGCCTGGCCAACAGCTACCGCACCATCGGAGATTTCTTGAGCGGGCTCGAGGATTTTTATCTTTCGCAAGTCTTTGATGGTGAGTTTTCGTCTCCCGAAAAATACGTTGAAAATTTGTACAAAATTACACGCGACGATGTCATAAATGCGGCGCGCAAAATTACACTCGACACGGTCTATGCGCTGGTCGGTAACGAGGAGGGTGCGGAATGAGTTTGAAGGAAGTCAAAAGTACGAGAATCGGCGACAAATACTTCTGCGTGGAGCACAAGACTGGCTTGCGAGTGTTCGTCTATCCAAAGCCCGGATTTAACTCAACTTACGCAATAATTGGCACGAAATATGGCTCCATTAACACAAGTTTTAAGTCTCTCGGTCAAAGCAACCTCACGCGCGTTCCGCACGGAATTGCGCATTACCTCGAGCACAAACTCTTTGAAAGCGAGGACGGCGATGCCTTTGCAAAGTACGCGAAGACCGGTGCCAACGCCAACGCCTACACCTCCTTCGATATGACTTGTTATCTTTTCTCGTGCACCAAGAACTTCGAGAACTCGCTAAAAATTCTTCTCGATTTAGTTCAATCTCCATACTTCACAGAGGAAAGTGTCGAAAAAGAGCGTGGAATAATTGGTCAAGAGATAAAAATGTATGATGATGATCCTTCGTGGCGAGTTATGTTCAATTTGCTGGAGGCCATGTATCACAATCACCCCGTTAAAGTGGATATTGCCGGCACTGTTGAAACGATTGCACAGATAACTCCAGAAAACTTATACAAGTGCTACAACGACTTCTACAATCCGAGTAATATGGTCTTGTGCATCGCCGGGAATGTGCAGCCTGAAGCCGTTTTGCGCATCGTGGAGGAGTCGGTGCGGTCGAACGACAGCAAGGTGCCGGAGTGCATCCTGCCGGAGGAGCCCGAGCGCGTGGTGACGGAGCGCGTCGAGCAGCATTTCGAGATCGCGATGCCATCGTTCCAGCTCGGTTTCAAGGAGAAGGTCGGCAATGGGCGGCGTAGCAGCGAGGAGCTTGCGCAGACTGACATAATTTTGTATGCGCTGGCCTCGAAATCATCGCCACTATATAAGCGGCTGCTGGACGAGAACTTGATAAACGACTCATTCGGCTACGAATACTTCGAGGGGCAGGGCTACGCTGCGGTAATTTTCTCCGGCGAGTCGCGAGACCCAGACAAGACTGCGAAAATCATCAAAGAGACCATCGAGGAACTGCACAAAAACGGCGTTGCGCAAGAGGACTTCGAGCGCGCGAAAAAGTTGGTCTACGGCAGAAACATCGCTATGCTGAACAGCGCCGAGAGCATCGCAAACGCCATGATGAGCCTGACTTTTGCCGGACGAGAGCTGTTCCACGCGATTGAGTGCATCGCGAACACCACTCTTGAGCAAGTCAATGACAGGCTGAAGAATCAACTTGACGTCAAGAACTCGTCGTTGTCGGTGGTTCTCCCGATGCCGGAAAAGAAAGAAAATTAACATGTCGACGGCGTATAATGTGAGCTTTCCGGGCCTCGGCCTACGCTTTAAAGTTCATCCGGTCGCGTTCAGCCTGGGAGGCGTTGCGGTCCACTGGTATGGCGTCATCTTGTGCGCCGGCTTTTTGCTGGCTCTCTGGTACGTCCTTAAGAATTGCAGGCGCTTCAATCTAGACTCGAACACTATGCTCGATGCGGTTATCGTCGGCCTTGTCTGCGGCATCGTCGGTGCGCGGCTGTACTATGTGGCCTTCTTCCCAGGCGATGTCTATTGGAAGAACCCCGCTCAAATTTTGCGCATTGATGAGGGTGGCATCGCGATTTACGGCGGGCTCATCGGAGGTCTGTTTGGGGGCCTTTTGGTTGCAAGGCGAAAGAAAATTAACTTAGGTGCCGCGCTAGATTTGGCCGCTTTGGGTTTTCTCATTGGACAAGGCATCGGCCGCTGGGGCAATTTTGTGAATCAAGAGGCGTTTGGCTCGCAGACGGATTCGCTCTTTCGCATGGTGAGTGAAAATACCGCGTGGATACCCGTGCATCCGTGCTTTTTGTATGAGTCCGCTTGGTGCATTTTAGGCTTTGTATTGTTGCACGCTTTCAGCCTTAAATGTCGTCGCTATAATGGCCAAATTTTCATTATGTACCTAGTTTGGTACGGGGTTGAGCGCTTCTTCGTTGAGGCCCTACGCGCAGACAGCCTGATCGTTCCAGTCGTTAATCTTAAGGTTTCTCAGCTGGTGGCTCTCGCGACGGTTCTTATCGGGCTCGTGTTTTTGTTTAAGTTTAAAAAGAAAAAAGATCTAGAAGTTTAGTTGAGTGCTTGCCCGCGGCGGGGAGCCCTTGGCCCGAAAAACTCTTCGCGTTTTTCGGGCAGGCAGCTCGCAAAGCGAGCTGCCCCGTTCAAAAATAATATTTTTGAACGCAAGGGCTCCGTCGGCTGAGGCAAGCACGCAGAAATATTTTCAAGCAAGACAATCTTGAGGTGATTTACATTGTTATTTCCACGCGAGCAAATCAGGAATTTCAGCATTATCACGCACATTGACCACGGAAAATCGACGCTAGCGGACCGCATTTTGGAGCTAACGGAGTCGGTGGCGACGCGGGAGATGTCGGCGCAGCTGCTGGACAACATGGAGCTTGAGAAGGAGCGCGGAATCACCATCAAGGCGCGGGCGGTGACGCTTTTATACAAGGCGGAGGACGGCAAGGAATACATGTTCAACCTCATCGACACGCCGGGGCACGTGGACTTCAACTATGAGGTCTCGCGGTCGCTGGCGGCGTGCGAGGGGGCAGTGCTCGTTGTAGACGCATCGCAGGGCATCGAGGCGCAGACGCTGGCCAACACATACCTGGCGGTGGACGCGGGGCTGGAAATCGTACCGGTCGTGAACAAAATCGACTTACCGAGCGCCGATCCTGAGCGCGTGAAGGGCGAAATCGAGGACATAATAGGCATACCGGCGGACGAGGCACCGTTAGTCTCGGCGAAGACCGGCCTAAACATAAAGGACGTGCTCGAGAGCGTTGTCAAGTTGGTGCCTCCGCCAAGTGGAGCTCCTGAGAGCCCATTAAAGGCGCTAATTTTCGACTCGTACTATGATGCGTATAAAGGGGTAATCATCTACGTGCGCATAAAGGACGGCGCGGTGCGGGTTGGCGACGAGATAAAACTGATGGCGACGGGCGCGAAGTTTACCGTTGTTGAGTGCGGCTTCCTACGTGCGACCTCGATTGAGCCCAGAAATGAGCTTGTGGCCGGCGAAGTTGGATACATAGCTGCGGCAATAAAGTCCATAAACGACGCGAGGGTTGGCGACACTGTAACGACTGTGCAAAATCCTGCAATCGAGCCGCTTCCGGGCTATCGAGCTGTAAATCCAATGGTTTTCTGCGGAATTTATCCTGTCGATGGCTCAAGATATGGCGACTTGCGCGATGCCCTCGAGAAGCTGCAACTAAACGATGCCTCGCTTTCCTTTGAGCCGGAAACCTCCGTCGCGTTGGGATTTGGCTTTAGATGCGGCTTCTTGGGCCTTTTGCACATGGAGATTATCCAGGAGCGCCTCGAGCGAGAGTACAATTTTGATATCATCACGACGGCGCCGAGTGTTATTTATCGTCTGACCAAGACCGACGGCGAGGTTGTTTACATCGACAACCCGACCAACTACCCCGAGACGAGCATCATCGCGAAGGCCGAGGAGCCGATGACCAATGCGCACATCTACGCGCCCGCTGACTACGTCGGCAACATCATGGAGCTTTGTCAGGAGCGCCGCGGCGTCTTTAAGGACATGAAGTACCTCAACGACACCCGCGTCGACATCCACTACGAGCTGCCGCTGAATGAGATTGTCTACGACTTTTTCGACACCCTCAAGTCCAAAACGCGCGGCTACGCCTCCTTCGACTACGAGGTCATTGGCTACGCTGAGTCTGATTTGGTCAAACTCGATATCATGCTGAATGGCGATATCGTTGACGCTTTGTCATTCATCATTTACCGCGAGAAAGCCTATCAGCGTGCCAGAAAAATGGCCGAAAAACTTAAAGAGAAAATCCCGAGACAACTGTTTGAGGTGCCAATTCAGGCTTGCATCGGCGGCAAGGTCATCGCCCGCGAGACCGTTAAGGCTATGCGCAAGGATGTGCTCGCCAAGTGCTACGGCGGAGACATTACCCGCAAGAAAAAGCTGCTCGAGAAGCAAAAAGAAGGCAAAAAACGTATGCGCCAAATCGGTACCATCGAGGTGCCACAAGATGCGTTTATGTCCGTGCTGAAACTCGATGATTAATTAAAATTTTGGTGCAGCGAAGGGAGCCCGGCTTCCCAAAAAGAATTTTATTCTTTTTGGGAAAATCGACAAAGATAATTATCTTTGTCGGTTAGTCGAAATTTATTTCGACTGCCGGGCTCCGCCGTTGTTAGATGATATTTTAAGGAGAGCTTATGAAACCAATTGGATTATATATCCACGTGCCTTTTTGCGAGAGCAAATGCCCGTATTGCGATTTTTACTCGGTTAAATGTGACACTGAGCTAATTGACAGGTATACAAATGCAATTTGCGAAACTTTAAAAAAACATAGTCAAAAAATGAGCTTAGCTTTTGACACAATTTATTTTGGAGGCGGCACGCCTAGCCTGCTTGGCAATGAAAATATTGAGAAAACTATGCAAACCATCAGAAATAATTTTGATTTTTATGCAAACGAGGTAACCTTAGAGGTGAACCCGACAACGGCTAGCACTTTAGATTTAGAACGCCTACTGTCGGCTGGAGTCAACCGATTATCTATTGGCGTTCAGTCTGCTGTCGACGAGGAATTAAAACAACTTGGCCGCAGGCACACCGTTAGAGATGCAGAAAGAACGATAAAAATGGCTCAGGAGGCCGGATTTGAGAATATTTCTGTTGATTTGATGATAGCTGTACCGTCGCAGACGAAGCGCTCTTTGCAGAAGTCTATAGATTTTTGTGTAGCTCGAGATGTCCAACACGTTTCGGCATATTTGTTAAAAATAGAAGAAAATACGCCTTTTTACGTACAGCAAACGCAGTTAGCACTAAAAGATGATGACGAGCAGGCTGAGTTGTATCTTTACTTGGTCGAGGAGTTAGAAAAGCAAGGTTTTAGGCAGTATGAAATTTCAAATTTTTCTAGGGAAGGATACCAAGGGCAACACAATTTAAAATATTGGAACGCAGAAGAGTACCTCGGAATAGGTCCGTCGGCGCATTCGTTTGTTAACGGAAAAAGATTCTTCTATCCGCGCTCGTTGCAGGACTTTATATCTGGGAAAAATGAAATTATTTACGATGGCGATGGCGGCAGCGTTGAAGAGTATTTAATGCTGAAATTGCGCCTTCGCGAAGGAGTAAATAATAACGCCTTTAAGGAAAGGTTTGGCATTGACATACCTTCAGTCTATTTGGAGCAAGCCAAAACGTATCAAAAGTACGGCTTGACAGAGGTAGATGAAAAAAGTTTTCGCCTTACTAAAAAAGGCTTTTTGCTGTCGAATACCTTAATAGCTAAGATAATTTAATAGCAGCACGCTATCTCCAACTTCAATAAAAATAGACCGTTAGAACATGCTTTTTGTACCTTTACTGGGAATTTTTTTAAAATTTTGGTTTGTATTAGAGTAAAGTATTACCGTTAAAATTATGGAGAATATTTCCGTTGAGTTTTGGACCGTGTTGTCAATAAAGTTTTAGCCAAAGGGCGATGCGTCTAATTTGAACAACCGCGACAAACGATGCAACATTTTTAGCGTAACGAGTGGCTATACCGCGCCATATTTTGAGGTGCAAAAATGTTGCATCGCTCTTTGGCTAAAACTTTATTGACAACACGATCTAGTCCTTCGTTAATCGCTTCCGTGATAAAAAAATTTCAAAGCCTTGATATCGGGCTCTCCGTCATACTGAATTAGGTTGATCAGACCTCAATGCTTCCATATTTTTCTTGGTATTGCTAATGTTGCATATATGGTTGCGATTTTTACAAACGGTAAAAGTTAAAATGAACGGCTCTACTTATGCGTTTTTCAGAATTTGATTTTACAGGTTTTTTGCTTGCATATACCGGAATTTAGCAATGCCTGCAAAGTGGGTCCAAATCAAAAATGAATTTATCTGATATTTTTTAAGGTTATTTTTATGTTGCTGAACTCTAACCTCTTAGTTTTTTTAACGATTTTCTTTGTAAGATAATCAAAATGACGATCAAATAACAAAGCAGCGTGAAAATTGAAGTTTCAATGCCGATGTTTGCGTTGAAGATAAGAATATTAGGTCTGCGCAAAACATAAGTCGCTACCGCATTAGAGCCCTCTGAAATGGAGAGCCTTATAAGTTTTGAGGTTACAAAATTCCACATCGTGTGAACAGTAATGGCATTCCAAATAGAGTCTGTTTCGCGCGCGATTAGTGAAAACATTACTCCAACGACGGTTCCGGCGACTAACACTGACATAACATCAAAGAGAGAGTTCATGCCGAACAAGTGCAAGCTTGCAAAAAGTAGCGATGTGATCACAATTGCTGCTTTTTTATTGAATTTGTTCTCAAATATTGTGAATAAGAAGCCCCGAAAAAGAAACTCTTCAGCAATAGCGGAGCATAATCCAACTTTGAAAAGGCCGTAAATTATATGTTTGACGTTTTCACTAAAATCATAGTTTACGATAAATTTGCCCTTTACGAAAATGAAAAATAACGCAATTACTGAAAGTGGAATCAATAATGCAGCTAAAAACCACCGTGAATTTACGGTTGGCCTCTCTAGTTTGAATTTTATACAGTCTTTTTTAAGTATTTTCTCTATGTAAAAGAGCAAGAGATAAACAAATAATGCTACTCTGGTTAGACTCAAAAGAATCGTATATGCGCAAAATTGTATGCACGGCAATTCCCAAGGAACAGAAATTAAATAATCCGGTACAGCAAAAATGAAGAATATTAACAGTCCGAAAAAGACGTCACGAAAAAGAGTAAAATTTCCCATTAAATCAACCTTTTTTGATATCATTATAGCAGAAACAAGCCTCCTGTGCTATTAGCCTCAAGGTCTGGGAGTACTATTTTCTTTCGACACATCAGCCCCTACGCTTATCATATTTTTACCCCTTAAGAATTTTTGTAACTGTTTCCAGTCTCACTTATTTAACTTCATTTTAGTTCGTTACACGAAAGCTCGTTTCATGAGTTTCAACCTGCTTAATCGAATGTTTATAACAAGGGCTGGCTTGCTGTTTCTTCCACGGATGTTATAACCCTAAAGCTTGCTCGCAACACCAATTACTCCCTTATTATAAATTAATAGGAGTAGATGTTTTTCGTTTAACATTTACTCTTTTATGGTACTAAAAGTTCGCAAAAGAAACGAATTCGCGCACAAAGTCACAAATAAGCAAAAATCCCTATCTCACGCGTTTTTCACATTGCGCAACCAATTAACTTTTAAGTCACGCTCAACCTTTAAGGTACCTTTTTCCGGCAACCACGTATCTGAACAGACTCCTGCCGCATGAGTATACTAATTGTTTGTACAAAACTTTAGCGCGACATAGCCTGCGCGGGCTCCGCGCCGCGACTTGTACTGTGCGGCCACGCACTCCAAAAAACTCACGTTTAGCTTACTTGGTGTAAATTTAGGAGGGGCGTCGGTTTTCGGCTCTACACCGGGCTTCGCGCTGTATCCCAGGGGGGGATTTCAACCTAAAACACGAACTTTTTTCTTGCTCAGAAATTATTTTTTTGACCTCATCGCACGGTACCTCGCCTCTATCGCACATCGAATGATGCATCGAGCACAGGCGCGTGGTCGCGCTGGCAACGTCGCGGTAAAGTCTCCCTCAAATTAAAGGCATTCCTCTCACAAAAAAGCTGTCATAAAAAAAGCCCCACGACGGGGGCCTCTTCCTTATTCCTCGAATTTTCTCGTACTCGTAATCAAGCGCAGCATTATGCCGAGGGCGAGAACCAGCGTCATGCCTAGGCCGGCCACCGTTATTTGAGCTGCAAGGTCGCCGGTTTTGACGTCGCGGAGCGCCGCCTTCTCCTCCGCGGAGAGCAGGTCCGTCAGGGCGTAGGGGCTGAAGTGGTCGGTCAAGACCTTAATCCAGGTGATACCGTCGTCGTCCGTGTAGAGGGTCGGCTCAAGCTTAGCATCAGCACCCTCGGCAACGCGCGAGATGAACGCATCCGGCGCGTCGATGCCGTCGATGGCCTCAAACCACAGCTCAACCGGTCCGTCGAGCTGCGACAAAGTTTGGCCGCCGCTGGCCAAAGTCAAATTGTAGTAGTGCCGCAGCTCAACGTCGCTGGTAGGGTCGGTGTGCGTGATGAAAAAGTTGTGGTCGCCGTGGGTCCCATCGACGTACTCGGCCGTAAAAGTAGTGTCCGCCGGCAGCACATTGTTCGGGTTATACACGCGCAGGCGCTGCGTCCGGCCATTCACGCCTACGGTCGCCTCGAGGTACCCGGTTGTAGTCGTTTCAACAGGCGGGTTGGGAGTTGTGTCAGGGGTTGTGTCCGGGTTGCCAGCCGCCTCGGTGACGGTAACCTCGCCGACCTTGAAGTCGCCCACAAGCAGGTCCAGCACGGTCGTCCCGGCGCCGGAGCGGGTTATAGTCCAGCCGTTAGTCTCGTCGCCAGCCACAGACACAGGGGCGGCAGCCCCGGCCACCAGGGTCACAGCGCACTTGTCGCAGTGGGCCACCTCGACACCCGGAGACCAGGAAGCGGAGGTCCCGAGAGCAATGGGCACAGACCAGGAGGGGAGGAGAGCAGCAGGCAGCGGAGAGAGGTCCGCACCCATCTCAAGACCACTGACGCGGACGCCCGGGCGACCCGCACCCGACCAGCAACCGACGCAGGGTGGCGTGCCAACATGAGTGCAGACCGCGAGGGAGCCAAGGGAGTCGGCGAGGAAGCATTCGCCACCGGTGGAGGGGTTACCGAACGGGCACGAAGCGCCCAAAAAGGCTTCCGACGCAGCCGGAGTATAGGATTTGATAGCAGGGAACGCACTAAGGTCGAACGCAACAAACGTAGCAGTTATCGTCGCCGGCCCATCAACATAAGGGTCATAACCAGAGCCAACAAGCGACAGAAGAGATCCCTCCGCCGCTTCGCTCACGTGGCTGCCCCCGCGCAGGGGCACGGTACACAGTACCATCGCGGCGCACAGCGACACCGCCAACAATTTTTGGGCAAAGTTTTTATATAACTTCGCCCTCCCCCCCTAAATCAAAAGAGGGGAATTTGTGCCATTTGCCTTTTGCTTGCGCGAAATTAAACAATTTGTTCATATAAGACTCCCTTTCTGAATTAAAAATATAGCTTTAAGGCTATAATAATATAATTTAAAAGCGAGATCAAGTGTATTTTGTGAAAATGTCGAGCTGCGAGCGCCGAGGTGAAAATTATTCACATCAATTACACTTTGAAGTGCGATATTCAAAAATATTTTGCGAGTATCCATCACGAGGTGCTTAAAAATCGGCAAGGGCCATTTGGACGATGTAAATATGTCGCTGGCAAGCTACCACGGGCATTTAAACCACAGCTATACCTATAAATTGCGCACCCATGTTTTCTCAAAAATAAAATTTTACAAACCTTAAATGAGCGATAAAACCGCAGATTAAAAGCAATTCGACCGAATAAAATTGGTCGCTTTTTTATGCCATTTCACAACATATATATTTGTAAAAGAAAAGGCAGCACCAAGTGGGCTGCCAGCTTAGACACTTAAATATCCTTTCAGCTCATCCACGCCCTCGCCAGTGACTGACGAGAATACAACAAAATTAATCTCGTCAAAAGGAAAGTCCTCGCTTAAACTTGCTAAGCGCTCTTCTCGCTGAGTCTTATTAAGCTTGTCACTTTTCGTTAGCACGACAACGAAGTTAAGGCCCCTAGCCCTCAAAAATTCAATCATATGCAAGTCGTCAGCGGTAGGCTTGTGACGCATGTCGACCAGCTGCACAACTAACGAAATATTCCTCTCGGAGTTGAAATAACCCTCAACCAACTCCGACCAGCGCTCTTTTTCCTTAGCAGAGACCTTCGCGTAGCCGTAGCCAGGCAAGTCCACAAACTTAATTTTGCCGTCGATGTCATAAAAATTTATCGTGCCAGTCTTGCCTGGCTTCGTGCTAACGCGCGCCAAAGACTTCCTATTCACCAACTTATTTATCAGCGACGACTTGCCCACATTTGAGCGGCCCGAGAAAACTATCTCCGGGCACGTTGATTTCTTCAACTGAGTCTTGCTTCCAAAAGCCGCCTCAAAAGAAACATTATTGAAATTCATATTACTTTTACCCTTCTTAGAAAAACTAAATCGTGGGAGCGCCCGATTTGAAGACACAAATCTTACTTGTAGCTGCGTGCCGGCCGCGAGGCCAACGAAAATAAATGTTTATTTTCGTTGTAGCCCAGAGCTCAACGCTGTTGAGCTCTGGGCTGGTCGAAGGCC
>JAZQMR010000057.1:0-1724 GCA_045543505.1 Acutalibacteraceae bacterium
GTCAGTATTTGATGATTTGCCATTTTAGAGGAGGAAGTTTTAATGCAAAGAGATTTTAAAGGTATTTGGATACCAAAAGAATTATGGATACTCAAGGACTTAAGTTTGCTCGAAAAAGTGATGTTAATCGAGATAGACAGCCTAGACAACGAAAACGGTTGCTATGCGTCTAACGATTATTTTGCAGATTTTTTCGGTCTGAGCAAAGGTCGTATCTCTAAAGTAATCAACAGCTTGGTGAAAAGAGGGTTTGTAACGTCTGAGTTGAAGTATCAAAAGGGAACGCAGCTTGTAGAAAAAAGAATTCTAAAAATATCTCGTTGGCATAAAGCAAAAAACAAAATTACCTCTAGTCAAAAACAACTAGAGGGTATGGAAGAAAACGACCAGGGGTATAGTCAAAGTCGACCACGAAGTATAGTTGAAAACGACCAAGAGAATAAAATAGAGAATAAATTAAACTCTTCGTCGCAGATTTTTGAGGAGCCAAAAATCGACGACAACGACGTTAAAAAGAAGAAAATTTTTGAAACCGATAGTGACCCATATTTGCTGGCGAAATTCTTGGAAAAATGCATCACAGAAAACAATCCTAAGTTTCCGCAAAACGAATCTCAACGCCAGCGATGGGCAAAAGACTTTGATTTGATGATTCGCAGAGACAAAATTGACGCTGATGACATTGCTGAAATCATCGACTGGTGCCAGAATGATAGCTTTTGGCGTAGCAATATCCTATCTGGCAAGAAAGTTCGAGAGAAATATCAGCAACTTCGAATGCGAATAGAAAGCAGGTGAGCAGTTGAAGACTCAAGATGAAGTAGCCAAAAGCGCTGAGATGTGCGTTATCGGCGCGATATTAATTGACGAAAAAGCTCTGGCAAATGTCATTCAAACATTAAAGCCAGAGCATTTCTATTTTGACGAGCTGAAAGCTGCGTACCAAGCCATTTTGGAGTTATCAAGCGAAGGGTGCGTGGCCGCACAGGCCAAGTCGCGGGAGGGCTTGTATAAAAAATTTACAGCTGTTCTGTCGCGAAGGTGAAAATCGTGTGAAGATAGCCTTTTGTTTATTTGTGCCTTTGAGCGCGAATTCGTTTCTTTTGCGAGCTTTTCTTTTCGCAAAGAAAAGCGGAGAACAACACAAAAAGCAACTAAAAACTGTTGGCGCCATCGGCACACAGGTTTTTGAGGGCTACAGCAACGATGGACAAGACTTAGAAAATCGCTCACACACTGGATTTTCGCGGCTGGATGAGATTCTAAAGGGAATGTCCGCTGGGAATTTGATAATTCTCGCAGCAAGACCAAAACTTGGGAAAACGGCCTTTGCCCTATCAATTGCTGAGAACGTCGCAAAATCCGACAAGACGGTTGCCTTTTACTCTATGGAGATGGAAAGTTCAGAAATTTACGAGCGACTGCTTTCTAAGATGGCCCAAATCCCAATGAATACGCTGATTGAGCGCGGAGCCCGCGCAGGCAACGTCGCGCTAAAGTTTTATGTAAACAATTAGTTCATTCACGCGGCAAAAACTTTAGCTGGTGTATGGACGGTGGGAGGAATTACCTTAAAAAGCTTGAGTAAAAGAGCTTATCGATCGCGGAATGTGGAAAACGCGTGAAATAAAATTTTTGTTTGCTTGTCGTTTGAAGCGCGAATTCGTTTCTTTTGCGAGCTTTTCTTTTCGCAAAGAAAAGCGGAGACGGGAACTTAAGTGTTT
>JAZQMR010000058.1:0-5260 GCA_045543505.1 Acutalibacteraceae bacterium
CGAATATGAGGGACTTTATTATTCAGTTGATGGAAAATCCTGGACAAGCGTTAGCTTCCCAGGCTCATCTTGCGACATGGCAGAGTATGCAAATGGCGTATGGGTCCTTAGCGGTTTATCCAGCGACACCGGGCTATATTATTCAACAGACGGCATGGCATGGACGCAATCTAACGTTACGACCGGAGGCTTCCAAACTATAACGTACACCGATGGGCTGTGGCTCGCCGGTGGATACAGCAGCGGCACTGGTCTGTATTACTCCGCAGACGGCAAGACCTGGACGCTATCTAATCTTCCAACTGGAACATATTCGGCTATAACAAAGGCAAACGGCGTTTGGGTGACAGGCGAGTTCGGCCATAACAACTACTGCACGGGTCTATATTTTTCCGTGGACGGGAGAAACTGGACGCAATCTAATGTTGTTAATGGCAGCTTCGAATTTATAGTGAACGCAAACGGTCTGTGGGTAGCTGGCAGTAATGGTACTTTTATCTCAAACCGCGGCCTATATTACTCGACAGACGGGAAAACATGGACGCAATCAAATGTCACTAACGAGTCCATTGTCTTTGTAGAGAACGCGAACGGATTATGGCAATATGAGCGCAAGCAAAATAAAGAGGTACCCATCTTTTGAAGGGTACCTTTTTTGGGGTAATATCTTTAAACGTATAGCTGACAATGGAGTTAAAATCCTATGTAAAGTACGGAAACTTCGTTAACAGGCAGAGCAGAAAGCATAAAAAGCGCAAGCGAGAATTCCGATAGCAATAGGAAAGCCTAGTATGTAACCTATTGCAGTGCCTATTTGGTTGATGAGGCTATCATCGCTATCAATCGGCAATGAAGGAGGATCTGGAGCCTCGGCAGGAGTCGTGACAGGAGGCTGGGAGACAGTGGCATAATCGCACTGTTGTTGAGGGTGTCCATAGGCACTTGCTGTGTTAGATGGAACTATTGGAATTAAAGTGAAGACTAAAAGCAAGGATAAAACGATTTTCTTCATAAAAAACATCCTTTCTGAGATGTAAGTAAATTTTTACCCCCAAAAAGGATACTTCTTTGTTTTTGTCGAAAAAAAGAGAACTTTGCGTTAATTGTCAAAATGGCGTATGGGTTGGCACTTGCGAGAACTATACAGATAAGGCGCAAACTGGTTTTTGGTATTCCACGAATGGTATTGATTGGGCACAATCTAACGTTACATCTGGCTCATCGCAAGATTTGATTTACGCGAATGGTGTGTGGCTCTGCCGAAGTTCAGATGATGAAAGCTTTTACTCGGCGGATGGCAAAACGTGGGAAAGTTTAGATATCAACACTTACGCTCCGGCCTATGTAAATGGTTTGTGGATTTGCAGTTCGGGCAGTTATGTCTGCTACTCGAAGGACGGCAAAACATGGACACAAACAGACTGCCCATGTCAAATAATAGGACAAACAAGTTTTGCAAACGGCGTGTGGCTTAGAACGGGATATACTATTATGCCGAAGGATGCAACTGGTATCGGGGTGTTTTACTCAATTGACGGCAAAAATTGGAATCAAGCTGATTTCCCTCTGGTGGAGCAATACGAAAGGATAGAGTTTAACCCTACATCGATTAAAAATGAAGACAGCTTATGGGTAATGTTGGACCAATACGAAGGCTTATATTACTCGACACTGACGAGGCAGATTTCAAAAAGTGCTTAAACGGGGGCGTCTAAAGCTGCACTTGAAATGGCTAAAAAATCTGGAAAACTTTTGATGTTAAAATATTTCAGAAAGGAGGAAAGCGACAGAAAATGCCAAAAATCTTGAAATTGGCAAAAAAAGTTAAAAGGAGTTTGATGAAAATGAAAATTATTGACAGAGAAGACTTTATGAATATGCCAGTATCTACGCGATGTTTGTACTTTGAGTTATTACATAAAGCCAATGGAAACGGTGTATGCACAAACCCAGGAAGAGTTTTAAAAAGAGGCAACTACACACAAGACGACATTATACTATTGATAGAAAAAGGATTTGGGAAATTGATACAAGAAGGCATAAAACTTGCAATGTAGCAACATATGGCTTGAGAGCAGTCTCAAGCCATCTTTAATTAGGTGTGATTTTTGTGCAAAATGCAGATTAGAAATTATAATATCTAACGCTACGATTTAAATGCCTAAAAAATAAAAGTGTAATTTGTCACATTGATGCGAAAGGGAGAACTTTCCAAAATGGATAATTTTTGAAATATTTTGTGCTATCATTTGTGTTGGGTGATTTTATGAAAAACAAAAGAAAAATATGTGCAGCACTTATGCTTATCAGTTTTATGTCGCATTGCGCTACAGCTGCTGACGATGAGATTTTTACGGGGTCTTGCGCCCAATCAGGAAGTTCGCGAACAAAGGGTTGCGTGTGGACTCTAAATAAAACTAGCGGTACGATAGTTTTTGAAAATCCTGTAAACTTTGCTACCGGTGGTATAAGTATTGATAATACATTAGAAGCTTTTATTGAAGAAGGAGTAATAGCTAACGGGACAAGCGCAGTATATCTTTATCCCTTTTACAAATTGCCAAATTTAAAAAGGGTATTTACCCCAGATGCGATACAAGAAATTGGCGCCCTTGTGTATGATTGTCCACAGGTTGAAGAATTGAGTGTTAATAGTATTGAGCTTTGCACATTATGTGCGGGATGTACTGGTTTGAAGACTATTCATTTAGGTCCATTAGTTTCCCTTCCACGTGTGTATAATACTGAACGTTATGATGGGGAAATTTATCTCTCGATAGTCGAAAGGTGCCCAAATTTAGTTTCAGTTAACGTAGACGAAGAAAACGAAAACTTAAAAAGTGTAAAAGGTGCTCTTCTTACGAAAGATGGAAAAAATTTAAATGTTTTCCCATTTGGAAAAAACTCTAATGCTGTAATTCCCTATGGTGTTGAAGAAATATCAAGAGAGACCTTTTATGGATGCCCATTTACGTCTGTCACAATACCAGAAACCGTTAAATACCTTGTGAGAGCGTTTGAAAATTGTAGTAATTTATCAACCATAAATTTTTTTGGAGTTCAAGAACCTGAAGAAAAGTATTATACCTACGTATTTAGTGGCTGTAACGTGATAAACGTTCCACATGATTATAATGGTACTACTTTTTGGGGCTACCCTGTGCAAAAAGTTATTGACCATCATGGTTACTTGAGCGACGGCTGCACCTATTGGATGACTCAAGGCGATGATACGCAAATGACTATCGGTGGGGATGGTGCCCTTGATGGCAGTTTGCTTGCAGATGACGGTAGCACATGGAGTGAGATTAAAGATAAAATAAAAAAAGTCAACATTGATGATGGCATTACAACAATAGACATGAGCATTTTTTCTGGCTGTGAAAATCTAAGTGAGGTAAGCTTGCCCAAGACTGTAAAAAACGTGACTTCTCTAAGTAAGTGCTCACATCTGGCTTCTATAATTGTACCAGAGGACAATGATAGCTATTCCACGGTTGACGGTGTTTTGTTTTCAAAGAATAGCGCGGAGTTGATTCATTATCCATCTGGGAAGTCGAGTTCAAGCTATAAAATCCCAGAAGGCACAACAACCATTTGCTCAAATGCATTTTCAAATTGTAAAAACTTGCAAGAGGTAACATTACCAGAAAGTATTGATCGTGTTGAGGCTGGTGCGTTCTCTGAGACTTCTAGTTTAGAAACGGTAAACTATATGGGTAAGAACCCACCAAATTATGACTTTACGTTTGAAAATCCTCCAAACGTGCAGGTTTGGACAGATTACAATGGTGATGAACTTTTCGGAGTGAAGGTTTTAAAAGTTTTTGAAAAGGGTAATCACGATGGATTTTCGTGGGTGTTTGCTCCAGAAAGTACGCTCACTATCAAGGGGACAGGCATTATTGAGAGATACAACCCTTTGGGCAAGCTTAAGAAATTAGCAAAAAGGTTGGTCATTGAGGAGGGGATAACTTCGCTTGATGTCGCAGCATTTTATGGCTATGATTTCACGGATATTAAGCTTCCAGATACGCTGGAGACAATCGGGTGGAGCGCATTTGATTCTTGTCGCCAGCTTACAAATGTTGTGCTACCGAGCGGAGTGAAATCTATCGGCAAAAAAGCCTTTCAAGGTTGCGAAAATTTAGAAAGTATAACATTGAACGAGGGCCTTGATGAAATCGGTAGAAACGCTTTTGACGGATGTAAAAACTTGCATTCGATCACCTTGCCAAAATCAGTCAAAAAGATTGAGGATGCAGCTCTTCGGAACAGCGCGTTAACTGAAATACGTGTTGCCAACGGCAATGATTTTTATTATGACGTTGACGGAGTGCTCTTCTCAAAGCCAGACTTGGCGTTAGTTCAGTATCCAACTGGACAAGGAGGACATTATACGGTTCCAAAAAATGTTACGAAAATAAATGATTCAGCTTTTGCTTGTGCGAAAGATTTAGAAAGTGTCACCATTCAAGGGTCTTTAAAGTCAATTGGCAAGGATGCTTTTTACGGTTGTTACAATCTGAAATCGGTTCACATTGATGGCGAAGTTGAGTGTGTTGATGATAATGCGTTTGCATTTTGCGAACAGTTAAGCGAGGTAGAGTATGAGGGAGACCCCAAGCTTGGTAAAGAGGTTTTTATAGGGTGCGACAAGTTAAACGCGACAACAACATAAGCATAAGTGAAATAAAGAGGTATCCATCTTTGATGGGTGCCTTTTTTGAGTCAATATCTGCAAACGTATAGCCGGAAATGAAGTTTCGACCTGTACAAAGTCTTTTCTGGAAAGGGGGAAGCTTCAAATTTCACTTCAAAAGAACAACAAATTGAGAATTCAAACATATTAAGGGAGGCTATTTTTATGAAAGTATTTATTGGAGGTGCGTGACCGCACTGGACATGTCGCGCTAAAGTTTTGTACAAACAATTAGCTCACTCACGCGGAAGGTTCTGAGTGCAAAATCGTATGGTGCGAAGTTTATAGTTTATAAAAATTAAAGGGGAGTTCAACATGAAAGTATTTATTGGCGTAGGACACGGTGGAAGCGACCCGGGCGCAGTTAGCTACTTGGTCGAGAAAAATGTTAACTTGGTTGAGGCGTTGGCTTGCCGGGATTTTTTAGAAGCGCATGGAGTGCAAGTTTTGATGTCGCGAACAAGCGATGAAGACGACTCATTGAATTACGAAATAAAGGAGTGCAACGCATTTGCCCCAGATTTAGCGGTAGACATTCACAACAACGCCGGCGGTGGA
>JAZQMR010000059.1:0-2220 GCA_045543505.1 Acutalibacteraceae bacterium
TGTGTAAAAAAACAAGAGCGCGAGCGATAAAGCTAAAAAACATATAAAAGCTTTGTTCGCGACTTGCGTGTCGAGGTTCTCGACTGCTTGTCCATGTTCTCACCAACAGAAATTTGGTCGTACAAAATTTCATCAAGGGGCATTTCGTATTCATTTATTTTTGACTGTTTAATGCTGTCCTTTATGTCCAGATTTTTTATCACTTTGTAAAAGTAAGCCAGTTCATTTTTTATATTTTCATGACGGTTTTTCATTGCCGTACCTCCAAATTATTTGATTTTTTTCAAACAATTCGGATGGCTACGGATAACGTATGTTATACCAACGGCCTATCATTTTGCCTCCAGTGCATGGGAGGCTTTGGGCACAAAAAAGGCACATCCACCTTCAAGAAACGTGGGTATGCCTTAACTTTTGGTTTTTTACAGTCTTAAAACACGAGGAACTCTAAGCTTCCACCAAGCAGCGCTTTTTTAATCAGACTTTAAGCATTTTCCTCCAATTATTCTGCCGCGGTTTGAATGATATTTATTGTAAATTTGGAGCAGTTTATGCGTTTTTTAGCAATAACGACAAGCTATATGTTGTGAAATGGCATAAAAAAACGACCGATTTTATTCGGTCGAATTGCTTTTAATATTCGGTTTTATCGCTTATTTGAGGCTTGGAAAATTTTATTTTTGAGAAAACATGGGTGCGCAATTTGTAGGTGTAGCCGTGCTTTTGTGTCCGTCGGCGTTAGCAAAAAGGCAAATAGCTTCATCCGTCCTGGTAAATTCGCAAACTCCACAAATTATATTTGACGACCCTTTGATTTTATATTATTATAGTCTCAAAGCTATACTTTTAATTCAGAAAGGAAGTCTTATATGAACAAATTGTTTAATTTGGTACAAGCAAAAGGCGAATGGCACAAATTCCCCTCTTTTAATTTAGGGGGGGGGGCGAAGTTATATAAAAACTTTGCCCAAAAATTGTTGGCGGTGTCGCTGTGCGCCGCGATGGTACTTATGGGCGTGCCCCTGGGCGGACAAGGCGTGTACGTGGCGGCGGCCGCTGCCCCTGTGACCGCTATCCCCGTGACGATGTACGCTGAGCCGAAGGATTTGATCGACCCAGATAACTTCAACTTAGCGACCGCTGACTACTCCACGGTGGGCAAGATAAGTTTTGGTACCCGGCCGGGCGAGGTAAAATATTACAAACACGACTGGTCTACTGTGCATTCGGTAGGAACCGCAGGCACCCCTACTCCGATCACCTGGCTTATCGCGGGCTCGGATGCGGCCAACGGACTGGTGCTCTACAGCGAGGCGCCGCTGATAGGGTGTGACTATCTGAATGGTACGACGAAAAAGAGCGTGTTTCAGGTCGACACCTCTGGTAAGACCTACACCGCTCCTGCGGGCTCCGGTTATGCCACCGCTGGGGATATTTCAGTCTACGCGAACCACTGGGGCGCGAGTAACTTGCGGGCTCAGCTGACGGAGATCGCTTCGAACTCTAGCTATTTTAACTTCGCTGAACAGGGCTTGATGGCGACGTCTACGGTTTCGACGATAGACACGAAAAATGACAATTCTGACGGCAGTGATGTTACATACACGACGAATGACATTTTGTACGCGCCACGGCTTGACTCGACCACGTACAGCTATCCTAATAACAAGAGTGTGACTGTTGGGGGCGCCGATTCTTTGACCATTGCTGCGGCTCATTGGGGCGCCCGTTCTTGGCTGCGCTCGCCGTATCCTAATTATAGCGATGTCGCCCTCGTTGCTCTTCCCGGCAGCTCTGTCGACCGCTACGACGTGCTCGGCGTGCACCCTTCCATTTCTGCCGCTTTTAGGCTAAATCTGTCATCTGTCCTCTTTACATCTGCAGCGTCAGCTGCGCCATCCGCCGAAGGCGAAAAATTTTCGAAAATTTCGGCCGACACCCCCATGACGCTGCGTGTGGATGGAACTGCCTCGGGCAAACCGCTTAATAGTATCGACACACCGAAGGTTGAGGCTGGCGCGATTACATATGCGAATGCTCCGGCTGATGCCCGCCTGATGGTGCTGGCCACTGCCCGCGACGGCGCAACCTACCAGTACTTTACGGATGTGACTGGCTCCGGCACGCTCGCGCTTAGCTACATCACCTCGAGCCTGCCCGCCGGGATGACCTACACTGCGCGCGCCTGGCTGGAGACCGATGTTGAAGGCGAACTCATCG
>JAZQMR010000060.1:0-3741 GCA_045543505.1 Acutalibacteraceae bacterium
TGGATGCAATTATGAAAAAGATGTTATCTTGTTTGATGGCAGCATCGATATTGTTCGTTAGCGGCCTTTATTGCCCCCAAATAGCGCTTGCGAGTGCTGAGGGGATGCCAAGTATGACGCAGTCCGTAAAAAAGCAAATTATGACTAGTTCTGGCGTAAATTGCGTTTCGGACATAACCGTTAGCGAACCAGTTCTAGATGGCATAAAAAACGGCCAGGAAGAGTATCGAAAAAAAGTTGAGGTTAAAAACGATTTCTTCGTAAAAGGCGATAAAAAGTGCATTTCTACGAATTTATTGAGTTTTTACTTTTCTTACAACGGTAAAGATGCTTCTGTCGACGAAAATAAGCTGATGGTTGACCAGGATGATGACATAACGCGGCTCTGGAAAACTTCATCGAGCGAAGAGGTCTACAATGCGCCGGGCCAAAGTGTAGTTTCGCAAAGAATCGGCATTTATAATAGGGATACGCTCGTCACCGACCTTGAGCACAACGACGCGTTCCATGTCGATGTTATTTGCTTTGCAAACGGCGAAGTGACGTTTAACATCAAGTCGCTTGACGAGGCGCAAAGTGAGGCCCTGAAAATCTCCGACTTGATGGTTAACAACGAGGCCTTGAAGAAAAAAATAACTCGAACGATGTCCGAGAAGACTATTGAGTACGTTCGCGACTTGCAGACCAGCGAGGATGACAGGTATCGCTACGTCACGAAGGAGTTCAAGATTGCCTACACCGACAAGAATGACAAGCTCATCGGCGAGACCACGATTCAAGCGTGCTTTAGATACAATAAAAATACTCGCGAGGTTCAATGCTTGAGTACGTCTCACGCGGAAGACTCCGATAAAATCGAGGTCTATATGCGCTCCGGCAACGAGACGCGAACCTACGGTGGCGCCTACGGCGAGATTAAGGTGAAATATCCATCTCGCGGCATCGACAAGACCTATAGGGAGGTCGTCGTCATCAAGTGCGACTCGAATGGCGACGTCACCAGCAAGTTCATCTCTTGAGACGACCTCGGCTTTTTGGGGAATATTATAATCTTTTTCGAGTCAGTTAAGGATTTTTTTGCTGGCCTCTGGTACGCCCTGAAAAGCTGCTTTGTGTAAGCTGAAAATAGACGATGCACTGCAATAAAAAGTATGTTCTTTGTGAAAGTTGCTTATAAAAGAGTAGATTTGACGAAGAATACCCTTGAAAATAGTTGCAGTGCATTTTCATTTTTGCAAGTTGTAGCTTATATTTCGCGCAAACAAAGCAAAAATAAATTTATATTATATATTGAGTTTTAAAATTTTTTGTTTTATCATGATTTTAAGATATCTTTGCGGAGGGTGCAGTATGGAATTTTTAAAAAATTTAGGCGAAACATTCAATGATGCAGTCGATTTTGTTGTTGAAAAGAATCGAAAATTCAACAAAACCACAAAAATTAAAAAGCTCATCAAGAAGGAATCCAACGAAATAATTAAGGCTTACATCACGCTCGGCAAACATTATTATAACGAGCTGCGTGATGTTCCGAACTACGATATGCAGAAAGTTTGCAACGCAATAGATGCGTCTCAAAGGGAGATCAAGCGTCTTAAATGCAAGCTAGAGGAAGTAAAAAACGAGGTTAATTTGTCCGAGTTTGAGGATTTTGTCGAACCTGACGAGCCGATAGAGATAGAGCTGACTCTGAATGAAGCGGATAATAGCGAAGCAAAGCTTGACAGCGATGGGATTGTTGAGATTAAGGAAGATTAGTTAAAAGGTTTATGGTATAACTTTGAGGCTTTTTGAGTTAATTGTTTTCATACATCTTGTGTAAAACGCTAACCGAGAACAAAAATAAGATAGCATTGTGACGTTGAAATCACAATGCTGTTTTTTTAGAATAAATTCTCGAAATAGCTGCAGAACGAGGCTGCAAGCTTGTCGGCGGTTTCCTTGTACTTGGATGCAACAGAGATGTACACCTTAAGTTTGGGTTCGGTGCCGGATGGGCGAATGACCACGGAGCAATTATCACTCATCTCGAACTTAAGTACATCGGATGGTGGGAGCAAAATCTTCTCTTTTTGACGATTCGCTGAGATTTTAACGCTGTTAAGGTAGTCGTGGAGGAAGAGAATATTTTTGCCGTTAATCGCGGAAGGCGGGTTGCTGCGAAACTGATTCATGATGAGTTGCATGTTCGCGAAGCCGCTGAGGCCCTTGAAGGTGTAGCTCTTCAGGACGTTCTTGTGGTAGCCGAACTCCTGGTACAGCTTGTTGAGGACGTCTACGAGGGTCAGGCTCTGGCTGCGGTAGAAGGCGGCCATCTCGCAGATGAGCAGTGAAGCGTTGACGCCGTCCTTGTCGCGAACGTAGGCGCCGGAAAGGTAACCGTAGCTCTCCTCGAAGCCGAAGATATATTGCTCAACGTCGCTTAAAGCCTCGAGTAAACCAATTTGCTCGCCGATGAACTTAAAGCCAGTGAGCACATCGATGACGCGCACACCGTATTTCTGCGCGATGGGATAAATCATGTCGGTCGTCACGATGGTCTTGATGCAAACCGGATCCCTCGGCATCGTGCCTGCCTTGCTGCGCGTCTTGCAAATATAGTCGAATAGCAAAATGCCAACTTCATTACCCGAAAGCAATTTATACTCGTTGTTGTGCCGGACGGCAATGCCCACGCGGTCGCAGTCAGGGTCAGTCGCGATGAGAATATCCGAGTCGTTCTTTACGCAAACCTTCAAGCCTTCCTGCAAAGCCTCTTTAATCTCCGGGTTCGGATATGGGCACGTCGGGAAGGTACCATCGGGTTTTTCTTGTGAAGGTACTACTGTTACGTCGGAAAAGCCATTCGACGCAAGCACACTCGTCACACAACGAAGACCCGCGCCATTGAGCGGCGTATAGACAATTTTTAAAGAGTCTTTATTTGGCAAATCCTTATTTAAGGCCTGCGCACTAACCGCACTCAAATAGGCCTCGACGTCTTTCTCCTCGATGAATTTAATAAGCCCTTTCTCGAGGGCCTCGTCGAAGTTTACACGCTTAACGGTGTTGAAGATATCCACCTTGTTAATCTCCGTAAGCACTGAGTTGGCCGCATCAAGCGTGAGCTGGCAGCCGTCCTTGCCGTAGACCTTATAGCCGTTGTACTCGCAAGGATTGTGGCTCGCCGTAATCACAATGCCTGCGCTACATTTTAGGTGCCTCACTGCAAATGATAACGCCGGCGTCGGCATCAACTCGCGATAGAGATGCACTTTTATACGGTTCGCCGCAAGTACACACGCGGCCTCTTTTGCGAAAACTTCCGATTTAATTCTGCTGTCGTAGGCTATGGCAACACTCGGCTTAGATGACTTTTTCCTAAGGTACACTGCAAGTCCTTGCGTGGCCTTCGCGACAGTATATACGTTCATTCGGTTGGTGCCAGCCCCGAGGATTCCCCTCAGGCCGCCCGTCCCGAAACTTAAGTCCTTATAAAATCTATCCTTTATTTCTTCCTCGTCGTGAGCAATGGATTCCAGTTCTGTGAGTAGGTCGCTATCAGTAAGGTTTTGGTTCTTCCACAGCAAGTATTTCTCTTGTACATCCATCAGTAAGATGCTCCTTCATCGCTATATATGAGTATTCACAGGGACAGCCAGCTAATATTATACTATGTTTTGAAATGGTGGGCAATAAAATTTTAGAATTGGCTTGAGCAGACTTTGGGGCGCGCCGCGAAGCGCCGAAGGCCCGTAGGGC
>JAZQMR010000061.1:0-5861 GCA_045543505.1 Acutalibacteraceae bacterium
TTCAGCTGTGCGCAAAATCGGGGCCGTGAGGCTGCTCCATAAGCTTATGGAGCAAAGCAAGTTTTATCAATAAAACTTGCTAAACACCAGAATTCAAGTTTGAATTCTGGTGGTCTCACGGCCCCGATTTTAAGGCACAGCTCGCAAATTTGACTTCAAAAGGATAACGTTATGACATTAAATGAGGTTTACTTACAAGGCAAAAAGATTCTTAGCGAGGCTGGCTGCGATGCGCCTGCCTTCGATGCTATGCGCATTTTCGAGATGTGCTTTGGCTTGAGCCGGCAGGCTGTAATTTTGAAAAGAAATGCCCTTGCAGACGAGGTAAAGGCGGCTAAATTTTTTGAGTTAATTCGTCAGCGAGCGACGGGGAGGCCTTTACAGTACATACTAGGATACTGGAGTTTTATGGGCAACGAATTTAAGGTCGGTGAGGGTGTGCTGGTTCCTCGTGATGATACAGAAGTCTTGGTGATCGCGACGCTTGAGTGCATAAAAGATGTCAATGCACCGAGGATTTTAGACTTGTGTGCAGGTCCAGGAACCATCGCTATAACCATAGCGAAACAGAGACCGAACGCAACCGTTGTAGCGGTAGAACTGTCCGAGATGGCGCTTAGCTATCTAAAGGAAAACATTGCGCTTAATGGAGTAAAAAACGTTATTCCAGTTCAATTCGATGTGCTTTTAGGGGCAGATTCTTTTGAGTACGATGATTTTGATATAATCGTTTCAAACCCACCGTACATTTCAACTAGCGACTTAAAAGACTTGCAGCTAGAGGTCCAAAAAGAGCCTCAAATGGCTTTGGACGGCGGAGAAGATGGTTTGATATTTTACCGCGCTATCGCTAGAGACTGGACCCAGCAACAACGATTAATTGTTCCGAAGACTTAGCAGCGTCGAGTTTTTCTATCCACTCCGGTGATTTTACTCTTTGCTGTACCACTGCTTGAGCAGCTGTCACCGGGACAAAGCATCTTGTCACCACGGCAATTAAAGCGAACGATATAATTAAGTTTAATATTCTTTTCATAAGGTTTATTTTTCCTGTTCTATTTGTACATACACAGTATAACGTTATGCATAAAAGTAGTTTTCAATTTTGCATATAGGTCAACAACAATCATCACTAAAAAGACAATCCTAATCATTTAAGAACATCAAAAACAAAAAACATAATGCTTGCTAAACACTAGCTTTGGTATCGAGTTTACCGTGCTTTTTGTTGATACAAATTAATTATATTTACTAGACCAAAGGCAGGCACAAATTTATGTGCCTGCTTTTTAATTCTAAGAAATGATTTTTTCCTCGGTTATAGGTTGTTCTTGAGGTTGAGCCTCTTCTTCTCCATTAGATATTACTTCTTGTTTTTGCTCAAGTTGCACTTTTTTACTTGGGGGTTCAAGGATAAACTCGTCTTGTTCCTTGTCGAATGAAACTGCAAGTCTAATACGTTTTGACGTGTTATTTAGGTTGTTTAGTACGACTTCATTTAACAACTTATCATTCAAGTTCTCAACGTAGTTAAAGATCGGCCGAGCACCTCTATTTAGTTCTTCAACTTTCTGAGCAAGGACATCTAGCATATTGCCGAATTCTAAGTCTACACCATACTGGTGATGATATCTTGCTGCGAGCTCAGCGAAAGGTCTCATTGCGATTTCTTTATACTCTTTTGCCGAAAGGTTTTCAAGCTCGATTAATTTCACACGGTTTAAGAAAGATTTGTCGTGGCTGATAAATGTACGCGAACCAGTTCCATCGTCATCAAGAGCAATTTCCAAGTTACCCTTATTTGCAGAAGCTGAGCTCTCATTCGAAGTTATGATAAACGTTGCAGCAGAGCAGTCAATCTTTTCGCCGTTTACGTTAATGTAACCTTGATCCATAATTGTTCTTAGTTTCTCGTCAAGGTCTGGGGAGTGTACTTTATCGTACTCATTGATGATTACAACTGTGTTAGGTACGGCCTTTAGTCTTTGGATGATTGGTGAGTACTCGTAAGTTTCGCCACCATTTTGTGTACGCTTAGTTCTCATGCCGAAAAGTTGCTCAACAGGGCTCATTCTAGAACGCCTGTCGATATCAGAAGCTTCAATAGTAAGAGGGGTTGCTCCTGAACCAGCAAGAACTACACGACAAATGTCAGCGATCATGGTCTTTCCAACGCCAGAGGGTCCAATCATATAGATGACTGTTGCACCAGCGCCGGCACGCTTCGAGTTCTTTCTTAGAGCAAATTGTGAATTTTTGTCGACGATATTAAGAACGGCTTGTCTAATTGCTTTTTTGGCTTTTTCTTGTCCCTTTACAGATGCCAAATGCATGTCCAGCAAATGCATAGATGTAACTGGGTCGACAGGCTTTTCAATCTTACCAGCTTCTTTCTTGGCTTGATAAGATTTATATAAATTTGTCAAGAAAGACCAACCGCCAAAAATCAAAAGAGTATTAAAGGCATAGCTATTAAAAATGGAAGATACGCGGCTTCCTAACCAGGATAGTAAACCTCCACTGCTACCATTTGTTACAGCATTAACAGCGGCATTTACTTCTGCGGCGGAATAAAACGTACCGTAATGCTTCTGCTTGTACTCCATGTCATTCAGTACGTTTAATCCTTTTTGCTCACCGATAGGAAATAACCAATGCCAAGCCTTTTGCAAAAAGTTCCAATCTTTTGACTCGTTATCATAATTTTTGTTTAAAAGCTCTTTTCTCTGGCACACAAAATCATTTAGTCCACAATCAGCTCTAGCTACGTTGTGTAGCGGCGAAAACGCCAATGAGAATGCAAGCATGCTTGCTGTTACCTTTTTTATATTTCTTTTCAAATTAAAAACCTCCATGAAAAATGATTACTATAAAATTATACTGTTTTTTGTCAAAGCTGTCAATATGTTTTTTTTACAATCATAATCAATGACAAGATTTTTATTTGTTGTCCTTCGACAACAAGACGGCAGCTAAAAAATCTAGCTGCCGTTTTGTCTTTTTGCATCCAATGAGCCTTGGCGCTTAAATACTACAATTATGGATTTGATAAAAATTTTTAGATCTAAACTTAATGACATATTATACAAATACTGCGTATCAAACTTTACTTTATCCTCAGCATTTAAAAAATCTCTTCCGTTTACCTGAGCTAAGCCGGTAATACCCGGCCTTAATAAGTACACATCATTTTTCTCTCTCAAGCTGTGCACAAAAACTTCATCTAAGATTAAAGGCCTCGGTCCTATTATGCTCATGTCGCCTTTTAAGACATTCAATAGCTGTGGAATTTCGTCAAGACTTGTTGCTCGCAAAACCTTGCCAAACTTGGTGATATACTCTATTGCATCATTAAATTCGTTTGTCGCCTTATTGTTTGGTGCCTTTGAGGTCATTGTGCGAAATTTATAGATATTTATTACTTTGCCATATTGACCTATTCGTTTTTGCGAAAACATCACCGCCCCGTTTGAAGTTAGCTTTATAATACAAGCTAAAAGCAGAAACAAAGGTGCCAGAACAATAAGTATTGCTAGAGCGGCAACGAAGTCGAAGCCTCTTTTAAAAAAAGCATATAACTTTTGTGCTTTTGTAGGTTTATAGGTAACTTTTGATTCACGAAAAAATTTTGCATTTTCAATGTTCTTACTAGTTTCTTTATCGTCCATTTTGCAACTCCTTTTTACAACATCATTATTCTAACTCTTGCCGTATAAAGAAGTCAATCTTTGCGTTAATAGTGCCATTTTTTGAGGGGTGGAACCATACTATCGCAAAACATGCAAAGTGGGTCTCAACGGAATTGTGGGCTTTGACTTTTCTTATAAAGGCGTGCCCAAAGTGAGCATTTTCCGTTGGATTAGCTGTCCAGCCCCGGGCCGCGAGGCCAAAGAAAATAATATTTTCTTTGTGGCCCAGCGCTCAACGTTGTTGAGCGCTGGGCTGGCCGAAGGCCCGTAGGGCCTTCGGCGCCTCGCGGCCGCCATATGCTCGATTATGGCACTTATTCTTATAACACTGCGTTGACAAACCTTTCCTGACGTGATAAATTTAAATTACGGTTAGCACTCGTGCTCATCGAGTGCTAATTTTTTTAAACGAGAGGAGGCTCAAAGGTGGACTTGTCCGCAAGAAAACTGCAAATATTGTCGGCGGTCATCGATAGCTATGTTCGCTCGGCGGAGCCAATCAGCTCGAAACTTTTGTGCGACTTGCTCGGCATATCGGTTTCCTCGGCGACCATACGGAATGAACTCGCGGAGCTGACGGAACTGGGCCTTCTCGAGCAGCCGCACACCTCGGCGGGAAGAATTCCATCGCACCGGGGATATCGACTCTATATAAACGAGTTGATGTCTCGAGCGTACCTGCCGAAGAAAACTCGCGACTACATCGCTGCCGAGTTAGATTTATCTGCGAAAGACCCTGATCTAATTCTAAAAAACGCCGCGACTTTGTTGGCAAATATGACGAACCTTGCGGTAATTTCTACAAATATCTCGGCGCAAAGGAATTCTGTGCGGAATATTCAGCTCGTACAAATCAGCGCATTCACTGCAATGCTCATCCTCACGACGTCTTCGGGGTTGATTAAAAACCGGGTGTTTCGATGCGAATTTCTATTGACAGCGGATGTCCTGCAAGCCATAAGCAACGCGCTTAACGAAAAATTTGCAGGCGTTTTGCTGGCCGATATAACCCCCGCATTTATCCAGACGGCCGCGGTGTCGCTGGGTGAGATGGCATTTTTGATGTCGGATGTGCTTGGCGCGCTACTCGAGGTGGCTAGGCAGGCTTCGAAAGTGGACTTTCACTTCGACGGCCAGACAAACCTGCTGCTCATCCCTGAGTTCAACCAGCAAGTCGCCATAAAACTCATGAATTTTTTCACCTACGCTGAGGATATTAACGACTTGCTATCGCTTCCGGAGAACAGCAAAACTCGCGTTTTCATCGGGAGGGAGAGCCATCATGAGGAGCTTGCACAGTCGAGCGTCATCGTCACAAGGTACGTCGTTAATGGCGAGAATTATGGCTCGCTTGGCATCGTCGGCCCGACGCGGATGAACTACGCGAGCACGATCGCGAGCCTCGAGTACGTCGCGTCTTTGCTGGGCGCCGCCCTCAACAAGCTCCTCAGCCTTGAGTAAATTAAAGGAGGTTACACTTTGACGGAAGAACAACTTACCCAAAATTTTGATGATTGCAAAAACGAGCCTTGCACTTGCGAGGAGAAACTCGAGCAGGCAGCGCAAGAAGAAAAACTCGACGAAACTCAGGAGGCCTTGAACGAGATAGCCCGCTTGAACGATGAGCTGAGTGCTCAAAATGAGCGTTTCTTACGGCTGGCGGCCGAGTATGATAACTATCGCAAGCGCAGCGAGAAGGATAAAATTTCGACCTACAATGACGCGAAGGCCAAGACTATCGCGGAGCTGTTGCCCATCGCGGACTGCTTAGAGCGGGCCATTGAATCTAGCCAGGAGGCCGACGCGGAGTACCTTAAGGGCCTCGAGATGCTAAAAGAGCAATTTGTCTCGACGCTTACAAAGCTCGGTGTAGAAGCCTTTGGTGAGGTCGGGGACAGCTTCGATCCGGAAATGCACAACGCAATCTCTCATGTGGAGAACGAGGCGCTCGGCGAAAATGTCATCGCGCAGGTCTTTCAACGGGGCTATAGGTTCGGCGAAAAAATTATTCGCCACGCGATGGTTTCGGTCGCAAATTAGTAATTTTACGGCGTGCCCTATTTGAGGTTTTTCCTTTCGGGTTGCAGCTCAGCGCGCGGCCGCGAGGCCAACGAAAATAAATAATATTTATTTTCGTTGTGTACAAGAGCCCAACAACGTTGCGCTCTTGTA
>JAZQMR010000062.1:0-4060 GCA_045543505.1 Acutalibacteraceae bacterium
CCGTTTAACCTCGATCTTAATCTACCAAGAGTAAACACGCGAGCGGCCACTAAACCGCGGCCGCTCCGCCACCTCTGCCCAAGTCTCGCGCAAACAAAAAGGTGACTCGCATCCGAATCACCTGAACATTCAAACTGCCGCCAACGGCGCCTAGCACGCCCCCTGCGCGCCCTCCAGGTCGACGATGAGATGCCGCTCGAGCTCCTCGCCCTCCGACCACGACGTCACGCCCTGCACCTTCGCGATTTCCGTATGTAAAACTTTGCGCTCGTACGGCGTCATCGGCTCCAACTCGATGCGTTGCCGCGTCCTCAGCACACGTCGCGCAAGCTTTCCGCCGAGGCTTTTAAGGGTCTCATCCCGGCGCTCGCGATAGTCGCTGATGTTGATGGTCACGCGATAATAGGTCTCACTCGCCGCGTTGGCGACCAGCCCGACCAAATATTGAATCGCATCCAAGGTGTCGCCGCGGTGCCCGATCGCAATCTTCGCGTTGCCGCCCGTCACGTGGAGCGCTACGCCATCCTCTTTCTCCTCGGCCTCAACCTCAAAGTTCCGCAAGCCGTAGGCCGCTAAGACGTCCCGCAAGTAATCCGCTGCGAGCTTGGCCGGCGAAACCTCGAAAAGCGCCTTGACCTTCGCGAGTTTCCCTCCGAAAAGGCCAAAGGTTTTCTTGACCGGCATCTGAACAACCTCGAAAGTCACCGCGCTCTCGGGCACCCCAAGGGCCTCGCAAGCCCGCTGCTGCGCCAAAACTAGGCTCTCTCCAACACCAATCGCCTCTTTTATCATCCTCGTGCACCTCCAAAAAACTTAGACAACTGCAAATTTTAAAAATGAAATCCTTGCTTCTTCTTAGGAGCGCCCTAACCCCTTGAGTTAGCTGCCACGCCCGGGCCGCGAGGCCAAAGAAAATCTTATTTTCTTTGTGGCCCAGCGCTCAACAACGTTGAGCGCTGGGCTGGCCGAAGGCCCTACGGGCCTTCGGCGCCTCGCGGCCGCCAGATGCTCGCTTCGGGCACTCCTTTTTTTGGAATCTTCGTTTATTTTTTCTTCTGCTCGGCTTCAATCAATTCTAGGCGCGCGATGCGAGCCGCCTCTTCTCTGGCCGCCAAGGCCTTGGGCCCGAAGAACTTCGCCATTATAACAGCTTGTACTAACGACACCAGATTAAACATTGTGTAATACACGCCGAGGGCTGCCGGTGCGTGTAGCGTCAGGTAGACGAACAGCAGCGGGATCACGAATGGCATCACCTTCGCGCAGCCCGGCGCCGGCTGGTCGTTGCCACTCATCTTCATCGAGACCAGCGTCGTTATCAGCATTGTCACCGCCGAAAGTACCGGCCAAATCCACGCCAGCGACGCAAACGAGCTGCCCATCGGTACCGCAAACAGGTCCAATCCGAAGAAGTTGAACCCGCGATTGAAGTCAAGTATATCACTAATTTGCTCCGGTGTAAACATCGTGAGTTGGCCTTGCACCTGCGGGAAAACTTTGATGACCTCGAGCTGCGAGTAGACCGAGTTAAAAGATCCCGCGAGGCCCGGTATTTCCGCGAGTTTTGCCATCGCGGCGCTCAAAGTTTCGCTCGACACGTGGAAAAGGTTCGTCAGCGGACGGAACACCGCCCCGTACACGCCCGTGAACACCAGCGCCGGCAGCAACTGCGGCAGGCAGCCGCCCATCGGGTTCAAGCCCTCCTGCTCGTACAGCTTCGCCATCTCCTCGTTGAGCTTCTGCCGATTGTTCGCATACTTCTTGCGCAACTCCTGCATCTTCGCACTCATCCGCGCATTTTGCTGCATCGATTTGCGCGTCTTGAGCTCGAACGGAAACGAAATCGCCTTGATGATGACGACGAAGACGAAAACTGCCGGCACGAAGCTGTTGAACAGGTCGAAGAAGAACCACAAAATGTAGCCTAGCAGCGTCCCGAGCGCGTCTCCGATGTTGTTGAATAGGTTCATGAAAAACGTCCTCCGTGATGATTTTTGCGTTGTTTTTTGTCCGCGCGCTCCGGCACCGGATCGTAGCCGCCCTTGCAGAACGGATGGCAGCGAAGGAGTCGAAAAAGCGTCAACGCCCCGCCGCGCAGCGCCCCAAAGCGCTCAATGGCCTCCAGGGCATAGTTCGAGCAACTCGGAAAAAAGCGGCATCGCGCCAGCCTCGACGGCGAGCCTAACCGTTGATAAAGCTTTATCGCCCGAATCAGAAGCACCTTCAGCATCGCTCCCGCCTAGGCCTCTCGCAACAGGTTCGCGTCGCGCAAGAGTTTCTCCATCGCCACCGCGACCTCGGTACTTTTTACTTGAGTCGTTTTTTTTCTCGCCACGAAAACCAGGTCAAAGCCCGGTCTTATGCGAGGTAACAGCTGCCGGAACGCCTCGCGAATGACTCTACGTGCACGATTTCTCTCCACCGCGTTGCCGATTTTTTTACTCGTCGTTATGCCAATCCGCACCCGATGCACGCGATTCTTCAAGACATACACGACCACGCTCGGCGCCACGTGCGACTTGCCCTTATTATACAGCCGGCTAAAGTCGCGATTTCTCTTCAAAGTAACGATTTTTTCCATACTTATATATAGTCCTTTTCTGCGCGAGGCCGCGCCAGCTCTAGGAAAACTCCGCCGCAAGAAATAAAGACCACTAACTCGAAAGTGGTCTTCAGGAATCAATAGGACAAGCGATGTCTACCCTTAGCTCTTCTCCGCGCCAACACTCTGCGACCGTTTCTATCGGACATTCTCTTGCGAAAGCCATGTTCTTTTTTTCTGTGGCGTTTTTTCGGCTGATAAGTTCTTAACATAAAGCATCCTCCCTTCGCGCAAACACCGTAGTGGAGATATTTTACCACAAGCCTGCTCTGTTGTCAACAAAAAGGCCCCTTAAAAAGTTTTTGCGAGGGCTGGGTCGTTTGAAAAAGATTTTGATTTGTGCTATGCTAAACGATGTATAATTTTGCGCAGAAAGGACCTGTGCGTTATTGCGGCGAAAACGGCGCCAGCTTTGGCTTTTCGCAAAAACTTAGACAAGAAACGCCTCTTGGGGGCTTTTGTGCGAAAAAGACCGCAAAAACTTGCCGTAAAACACGCACGCTTTAAAACCGCCAAAAAGCCGCAAATTTAGCCTTTTACGCAACTTGAGTGTAAAAACGCCCCTTGCGCGAGAAGAAAAGAAATAGACGTGAAAAATCATACCGGAGGGAACAATCTGAATGGAATCTTTCAACGAGGCCTGGGAGCTCATCTGCTCGTACTGCAAGACTCGCATCACCGACGTCGCGTACAAAACCTGGATTAGCCGCATCGAGCCGGTCAAAATAGACTTCGATACCGGCGACGCGATCTTGATGGTCCCAAACGAGTTTCATCGGCAGACGCTCACGCGCTGCTACACCCCGCTCCTGAATAGCGCCTTCGAGGAAATTTTCGGCTCGAACGAGATCAACATTTGCTTCGTGACGCCCAGCAGCGCAAGTGAGGCTCCGCCGCCCAAGAACGATAATCTCGCCATCGACGCCGTGCCAGAGCTGACCTTCGATACATATATTGTGGGCTCCTCGAACAAGTTCGCCCACGCCGCATCCTTGGCCGTCGCCGCGAACCCCGCCGGCTCCTACAACCCGCTCTTCATCTACGGCAACTCCGGCCTCGGCAAGACCCACTTGCTGTACGCCATCTGCAACGACATCAAGAAGTCGCACCCCGAGATGCGCACGCTGTACATCAAGGGCGACGAGTTCACCAACGAGCTCATCGACTCGATTCGCAAGGGCACCATGCGCGACTTTCACGAAAAGTACCGCAAGACCGACATTTTGCTGGTCGACGACATCCAATTCATCGCCGGCAAAGACTCCACGCAGGAGGAGTTCTTCCACACGTTCAACACGCTCTACGAGGCCAAAAAGCAAATCGTCTTGACGTCCGACCGGCCGCCAAAAGAGATTCAAACCCTCGAGGATCGGCTCCGCACGCGCTTTGAGTGGGGCCTCATCGCCGACATTCAGCCGCCCGATTTCGAGACGCGCATCGCGATCATCAAGCGCAAGG
>JAZQMR010000063.1:0-1752 GCA_045543505.1 Acutalibacteraceae bacterium
CACAGAACGACATGGCTACGATCCGACTTAGATGAAGTCATTATTTTTCTCGCAACGCGGCATATAGGCCTTAGCGACTAGCCGATAATATTGCTCGCCGACGGAATTGAGCCTACCGGGGAGCATCTCAACCTCGCAGGCAAAGATTCGCGCGAGTTGATTTTCGCTTTTAGCGTCATGATTCATGATGCCGGTTTTCCCGACGAACAATTCAGCTAACTTCTCGAGGGCATCCTTGGTGAACTTTTCAAACTCGCGATCGATTTCGTTATCGCAGAGCACCACCGAGAATATGTAGACCTCATCGCGAGACAAATTCCGTCGCGTGTACTGGTTAATCAAATCGAGCTCAGTTTGCTCCAAGACGTAATCCGAGTTACTCTTCAAAACGTAGCCATCTTTCATTAGACATTCTCCAATCTTTTCTCTATTTCGGCGGCTCTAGCGGCCATCAGGCGGGCGTTTGCGGTCTCGACTTCGTCCTGCAAGTTGATGTTATCCCAGACGATGCTGAAGTGAGCGGAGCGGCCGTTGAAGGCGAGCCACTTGTTGCAAATTTTCTCGATGACCGGATCGAGACAGCGTCTATAAAATTCCAATTCACTAGTCAAGATGTCGGCTTGCTGTGCGGACATTTTCTCAGTAGTTGACCAAGAGAGCCCCAAAATGAACGGCGGGATGGCCAACTTGGCGACGATTTGCTCCATCATCTGACGAACGGGCACTTGACTGTCGAGGATTTGATTATCGGCGCCGATGACCTTAATGCTCACATCGCCGACCGAGACAAAGTCGCTTACGCCGCTAGCCGAGGAATTCATCGCGCGACTCCATTCATCGGCAACCTGTCTTGCGCGCTCCTTAGCGAAGGCCTTCTCGCTGGCGTCTGGGCCGGGCCTGTAGGTGACCGCAAAGCGAACATTCCCGACGCGTTCCCAGTTGGCGTTGATGCTGTGGTAGATGTTGAGCAAAATGCCGCTAACGAAGGGTAGCCCTTTCAATATAGAGGTGCCGTAGATTTTGCCTGGCTCGGGTTTGAGAGGGGTAACTAAAAGCAAATTTTGATACTTAAGCGGAACAATTTTGCCATTAGAGTCCGTCCGGCAGACCTCCAAGTTCAGCGGATTTTTACCGGTTTGCAGCTTAATGTCCTTGAGGGAAGCGTTGTATAGCGCCGCGATGTCGTTGCCGAGGGTGTTCGGGACGATTTCTCCAACGGCCGTGCCATAGGTGAGCATTTGGTCGAGGTAGGTCGAAATGAACGCATTCAAGCCGTTCTCGCAGGAGTTGACCTTGACGTGTGAGGCGAAATTATTCAGCTCGAACTCGAGTTCTTTATCCTCGCACTCAATCTTGAAGCTACCAACGAGTCGAACGGTCTTGCAGATGGCCGCATCGATAATCGGGACGGCCTCGCGCAACAGGGTGTAGAGGTCGTTCTCGAAGTCAGACCGAGGGCTATAGTTGTTGAGCTCGTAGAATGGATGCGTTTTTACGGGAGCGCTAACCGTCTGGACGGCAGAATAGTCGTCTTTTTTCTTGCCTTTAAAAAGTTTCACCATATCACTCTCCTTTAAAAATTACAGAGTGCCCTATACCGTTGTTTAAAAGCGCTGTGCTTGCCGCTTCAGCCGCGAGGCCAAAGAAAATAAAATTTTTATTTTCTTTGTGCCGCAGAACTCAACAATGTTGAGTTCTGCGGATGGCCGAAGGCTCTTCGAGCCTTCGGCGCCTCGCGGCGCCAGGGGCTGC